>NZ_JANZZD010000011.1:37647-89896 GCF_026419595.1 Tepidiforma sp.
GAAAAGGACCACCCCCCGCCGGGTCGGGCCGGCGGGGGGTGGTAATTTTAGTCGGAAGTCCCGTCAGGTCGTCGCTTAGTAGCGACCGCCGCCGCCGCCGCCGTAGCCGCCGCGGCTGCCGCCGCCGTAGCCGCCGCCCGAGCGGGGCCGGTCCTCGCGGGGGCGCGCTTCGTTGACGATGAGGGTGCGGCCGCGGAGCTGGCTGCCGTTGAGGGCGCTGATGGCGGCCTCGGCCTGGCCGCGGTCGTCCATTTCGACGAAGCCGAAGCCGCGGGAGCGGCCGGTCTCGCGGTCGGTGACGACCTGGGCAGAGCGGACTTCGCCGTGGGCGGCGAACGCCGCCTGGAGGTCGGAATCCGTGGTTTCGTAGGAGAGGTTGCCGATGTAGAGCTTCATGTGATGCAGGTCCTTTCGCTGCTGGTGAGTCGATGCGGCAGGCCGGCTTCGGGCACGGACGACCACCTGCGACGACTCACGACAGACCAGCGGGAAACGGAACCTGCGAGAGAGAGCGAAAGCGAGCGTGCCTTGGGCTGGCTGGCCCGGGGTTCCCGGGTGCCACGGTTCCACCGTACCACAGGCGGGGGAGGGTGGGAAGGGGGCGTGGTCAACCATCTCGACCGGGGGTAGGATGCCGGTGAGGAGCGTCCCCCATGGCCACATACACTGCCGTTTACGTTCGCGTGCCCGAGGGCTACGTCGCCTTCGTCGAAGAGCTGCCCGGGGTGAACACCCAGGGGAGGACGCTCGACGAGGCGCGCGAAAACCTCCGGGAGGCGCTCGACCTGGTGATCGCTGCGAATCGCGAGCTCGTGGCTCATGACCTTGTCGGCCGGGAGGTCGTCCGGGAGCAGCTGCGCGCCGGATGAACCGGCGCGACCTCGAACGGCATCTCGAAGCGCAGGGCTGCCGTCTGCTCCGCGAGGGCCGACGCCACACAGTGTGGGTGAACCCGCAGACGCGGAGCATTTCGACCGTTCCACGCCATCGCGAGATCAACGAATTCCTCGCACGGAAGATTTGCCGCGACCTCGGGATTGCGGAGCCGTGAGGCGGGGAACCGGGAGGCGGGAGGGCGCTTGAATTCGACGGCCGGGGTGGGCCTCGCCGGCCCTCCGCGGACACGGAGGCCCGCGACGACGGAGTTGGGAGTCGGCAGTCGGGAGTTGGGAGTTGGGAGCTGGGAGCTGGGAGCTGGGAGCTGGGAGCTGGGAGCTGGGAGCTGGGAGCTGGGAGCTGGGAGCTGGGAGCTGGGAGCTGGGAGCTGGGAGCTGGGAGCTGGGAGGGAGCGTACGTCCGGCTTGCGGACCGTCAACGCCCGGCCGATCCGCTTCCCGGCCGCGAGGGGCCGCCTTCTCTCTCCTTCTTCCTTCTTCCTTCTTCCTTCTTCCTTCTTCCTTCTTCCTTCTTCCTTCTTCCTTCTTCCTTCTTCCTTCTCCCTTCTCCCTTCTCCCGGTTCCCTTCTCCCTTCTCCCGGTTCCCTTCTCCCTTCTCCCTTCTCCCGCTTCCCGGCTTCCCGGGTCAGCTGAGTTCGAGGTTGTCGAGGAGGCGGGTGCTGCCGAAGCGGACGACGAGGGAGAGGAGGGCGGGGCGTTCGACGCGGCCTTCGAGTTCGTCGAGCGTTTCGTCGTCGGCGAGGGAGACGTATTCGAGGGCGGCGAGCGGCTCGGCGGCGATGACGCCGCGGACGATGCGGCGGAGCGCTTCGGCGTCGCGTTCGCCGGCGGCCCAGGCGGCGGCCGCGGCATCGAGCGCGCGCTTTACGACGGGCGCGGCGGCGCGCTGCGCGGGCGACAGGTACACGTTCCGCGAGCTCATGGCGAGGCCGTCGGGTTCGCGGACGATCTCGCAGGGGACGATCTCCACGGGCAGGTCGAGGTCGCGCACCATCCGGCGGATGACGCGGAGCTGCTGGGCATCTTTGCGGCCGAAGTAGGCGCGGGTGGGGCTGACCGCGTTGAAGAGCTTGAGGACGACGGTGGCGACGCCGCGGAAGTGGCCCGGGCGGGCCGCGCCCTCCAGCCGCTGCGTCACCCGTTCGACGGTGACGTAGGTCTGGTAGCCGGGCGGGTACATCTCAGCGGCGGAGGGCAGGTAGACGGCATCGACGCCGGCCTCGCGGAGGAGGGCGAGGTCGCGGACTTCGTCGCGGGGGTAGCGTTCGAAGTCCTCGCCGGGGCCGAACTGCGTCGGGTTGACGAAGATGGAGACGACGGTGAGCGGGTTCTCGGCGCGGGAGCGGCGGACGAGGGCGAGGTGCCCGTCGTGGAGGTAGCCCATGGTGGGCACGAAGCCGAGGTCGCCGGGGTGGGCGCGCCGCCAACGCTGCATGGCGGCGGGGCTGGTGAGGATGACGGGTCCGCCGGGGTGCGCGGGCTCGCCGGCGAGGGAGAAGTCGGCGTCGCTGGCGGGCGGCATGGGCGGGCGGGTCAGCCGGCCTGCGCGAGCTCGGCGAGGGTGGCGTCGTCCATCTCGAAGCTGTGCTCGGCGGTGGGGAACTGGCCGCCTTCGACCTCGCCGATGTAGGCGCGGACGGCCTCGCGGATGGCTTCGCCGAGGACGGCGTAGCGCTTCGCGTGCTTGAGCGGCCGGCGGTCGTCGTAGATGCCGAGCATGTCGTGGAGGACCTGCACCTGGCCGTCGCAGTGGGGCCCGGCGCCGATGCCGATGGTGGGGATGGCGATGCGCTCGGTGACCATGCGGGCGAGCGGCGCGGGGATGGTTTCGAGGACGACGGCGAAGGCGCCGGCTTCTTCGAGGGCGCGGGCGTCGGCGATGAGCTTCGCGGCGGCGGCCGGCGTCTTGCCCTGCACCTTGTGGCCGCCGAACTGGTTGACCGACTGCGGGGTGAGGCCGAGGTGACCCATGACGGGGATGCCGGCGTCGACCATGCGGCGGACCAGCGGGGCGAGCTGGCTGCCGCCTTCGAGCTTGACGGCGGTGGCGCCGCCTTCTTTGAGGAGGCGGCCGGCGTTGCGCATCGCCTCATTCGGGTCGGCCTGGTAGCTCATGAAGGGCATATCGGCGACGACGATGGCTTTTTCGGTGGCGCGGACGACGGCGCGGGTGTGGTAGACGATGTCGTCCATGGTGACGGGGATGGTGGAGTCGTAGCCGAGGACGACGGAGCCGAGGGAGTCGCCGACGAGGATGATGGGGATGCCGGCCTGTTCGACGAGGCGGGCGGTGGGGTAGTCGTAGGCGGTGATCATCGCGAACCGCCGCCCCTGGGCTTTCCATTCTTTGAGTTTGTGGATCGAGAGCCGTCCCATGGCCCGGTGCCCCTCCTTCGCGCGGTGCGCGCGGGAATCAGCCGGCGGCGCTGCCGGCGAGTTCGCGCGGGTTGTGGCTGTAGCCGTCGCCCGCTTCGACACTGGTGATGCGGTTGTGGGCATCGACGAAGACGCGGCGGGGCGCGATGGCCTGCGCCTCGGCGTCGGTGAGGTGCTGGTAGGCGATGATGATGACGATATCGCCGCGGTGGACGAGGTGGGCGGCGGCGCCGTTGACGCAGATTTCGCCGGAGCCGCGTTCGCCGCGGATGGCGTAGGTTTCGAGGCGGGCGCCGTTGGTCACGTCGACGACGTGGACCTGTTCGTAGGGGAGGATGTTGGCGGCCTCCATGAGGTCCGGGTCGATGGTGATGGAGCCCTCGTAATCGAGGTTGGCGCCTGTGACGGTGGCGCGGTGGATTTTGCCGCTCATCATCACGCGCATGGTGCTGTCCCCTCCGGCGTGCCGCCGGCCGTTCAGCAAACGTCCCCGCTTCGGTGCGTGCGAGGCGGGGACGACACGGGGCTTGGCAGGGGGCGCACGGGGCGCTGGTTCCGGCTCAACTTCCCGGTCCGTACCGGCCACGCGGGTCCAGGCGGACGCTCGTTGAACGTGCAGGCGGTTCGTGTAGCAGGCTCGACGTCCTTACGGGGATCGCCGGCGGCATGATCGTTTCGATACGGCGAAGCGTTGTCAAGGGGCGAACCGCGGGAGTTCGCGGTCCGCCCCGCGGGGGCGCGTCAGCCGGCTTCGCCGAGGTCGCGGTGGGTGGTTTCGAAGACGATCTGGGTGAGGCGGTTGTGGTGGCGGGCGAGGGCCATTTCGAGGAGGATGGCCTGCTCGCTGAGCTCGATCATCTTCCAGATGTCGATATCGCCGGGGGCGCTGGCCTCGGCGACGAGCTCGTCGATCTTGCGCGAGAACGCTTCGTGCTCTTCGCGCTGCTGGTCGACGCGGGGCATGAGCCGGGGTTCGAGCATCTCGGCGAGGTTGAGGGGCGAATCGGGGAGCTCGGCGCTCCAGATGTGGTGGCGGATGGCGGCGCGGGCGTCGGTGACGGCCTGGCGGAAGGCGCTCTGCCACGCCTGCGGCTGGTTGGCATGGAAGGGGAGCCGGGCGGCGTGGCGGAGCAGGTCGCGGGCCTCGGCGAGGGGGTCGCGGATGGTGAAGACGGAGCCATCCGCCTGGAGCGGAGCGAAGGTGCCGGAATAGGACGTGGGTGCTGAAGTCATGGCAGAACCTCCTGGCGATGCCGTCGTGGGGCCGCGCCGCGCCTCCGGTGGGAGGGCCGGCGGGCCTGTTCGGATTCCGGGGAGGGCCGGGGCGGTGCCCTCCGAACGCCTGCGGGGTTAGCTGACGGGTTCGGCGTCGGAAGTCGCCTATGCGCCTGCTCGCGCAATACACCCCAGGGAGTGGTTCCCCCGCCCCCGCCGGCTGCGGCGGGGTTCGGCACGAGTCACCGTATCACGGGCGGGGCGCGGCGTGTGCTACGAACTGCCTGTTTCGGCGTTGCAATCGCATAACAATCGGGCCGGCGGGGCGGCTCAGCGCTCGCTCCAGGTGGTGCCGTCGGGGCTGTCCTTGAGGTCGATGCCGAGGTCGGCGAGGCGGTCGCGGATGCGGTCGGCGAGGGCCCACTGCTTCGCGGCGCGCAGCTCGGCGCGGAGTTCGACGAGGAGGTCGATGAAGGGCGCGGCTTCGCGGCGGCGGCCGGCGGGGGCCTGGAGGGTGAGGCCGAGGACGCCGCACAGTTCGCGGAGCACACCCTGGGCGGGGGCGACATCGCCGCCGGCGGCGGCGGCGCGGTTGATCTCGCGGGCGAGTTCGAAGAGGGCGGCGAGGGCGCGCGGCGTGTTGAGGTCGTCGTCCATGGCTTCGATGAAGCGGGCGCGGACGGCTTCGTGGTCGATGCCGGCGGGCTGGCTGCCGCCGGGGGCGAAGGCGGCATGGCGGAGGCGCTCGGCGCCGGCCTTCGCGGCTTCGAGGGCCTCTTCGGAGTAGGTGACGGGGCTGCGGTAGTGGCTGGTGATGACGAAGAGGCGGAGGGCATCGGCGCCGTACCGGTCGAGGGCCTCCTGGATGGAGACCAGGTTGCCGATGGACTTCGACATCTTTTCGCTGCCGAGCTGGAGGAGGGCGTTGTGCATCCAGATGCGGGCGAAGGGGGGCTTGCCGGTGTAGGCCTCGGTCTGGGCGATTTCGTTGGTGTGGTGGGGGAAGATGAGGTCCATCCCGCCGCCGTGGATGTCGATCTGCTCGCCGAGGGTTTCGAGGGCCATGGCGGAGCACTCGATGTGCCAGCCGGGGCGGCCGGGGCCCCACGGGCTTTCCCAGCTCGGCTCGCCGGGCTTGGCAGCCTTCCAGAGGGCGAAATCGAGCGGGTCCTCTTTGTGCTCGGTGGGGTCGACGCGGGCGCCGGCGCGGAGGTCATCGATATCGCGCTTGGCGAGGGCGCCGTACCGCTCGGCGCCGAAGGCCCGGACGCGGTAGTAGACATCGCCGCCAGCAGCGTAGGCGAAGCCCTTCGCGATGAGGCCGTCGATGAAGCGGATGATCTGGGGCATCACCTGGGTGACGCGGGGGTACTGGTGGGCGGGGAGGACGTTCATCGCCGCGAGCTGGGCGAGGTACTGGCGGATGTTCTGCTCGGCGAGCTCGGCCATGGGGATGCCGAGGCGGTTGGCGCGCTCGATGAGCTTGTCGTCGATATCGGTGAAGTTCTGGATGTGGCGGACGGGGATGCCGCGCCAGTCGAGGTAGCGGCGGAGGGTATCGAAGACGATAGCGTGGAGGGCGTGGCCGACGTGTGCTTCGGAGTAAGGCGTGATGCCGCAGACGTAGATGCGCACGACGCCGTCATCGCCGACGGGCGGGAGGAGCGGCTTGCGCGAGGTGGAGAGCGTATCCGTCAGCTGCATCTCGGGCCCCCTGGGTGGTCGCTCCAGTGTAACGGAGGGCGGCGTTGCGGCACGTTCGGGGGCGGCGCTGGCGCGGGTCGTGGGAATTCCGGGCATGACTCGTGGTGGCGGGCGTATTGCCTGTTAGCGGGCTGCTGTGCGAACCTCAGGGGCACCCTTGGCGGGGTGAACAGGCGCGTCCGCCCCCGGCCCGGATTCCCCGGTCCGGCCCCTGCGCCCCGGGCTGGCGCGCTGAGACTGCCTATGGGAAACGGAAGTTACGTGGAGACCGCCGCGTGACGGCCCGGCTTCGCGAGGAGCCGGTGCGCGTCATGAGCAGGCTCGCAACGTGGGCTGATTACGGCCTTGCCGTGGCCCTGGCGCTGTGCCGGGGGCTCCGCCTGCCCGCGAAATCCGACGCCGCCCTGCTCCAGCCCGCTTTCGAACCGGCGTACGCCGCCGAGGCGTGCGGCTGCGCGCGGCCCGCAGGCGCGCCGGCGGCGCTCGCCCCGCGCTGGCGGGAGGAGCCGCCGGCCCGGCAGGAGCCGCAGCGGCAGCCGTGGTTCGTGCGGCCGGCGGAAGTGCTGATGCTGAGCCTCGCGTTCTTCCTCGCGGCGCACCTCGTGGGCGGCGGCACGCCGGAGGCGCGGGCGCCGCAGGTGGGCTTCGCGCTGGCGGCGGCGCTGCCCGCGCCGGCGCGCGTCATCGAAGTCCGGCCGTCGAACGTCATCACCGACACGACGGCGGCTGCCGCGGAGGCGGACGCGCCGGCAACAGCGGCGGCTGCCGCAGAAGAGCCCCGGCCGGCCCCGGCGCCCGCGACGACGAACGCTGCGGCGAGCAGCGCGCCGGCCCCGGCGCCGTCGCCTGCGGCGCCCCCGGCCGCGCGGGAGGAGCCGGCCGCATCCCCGGCGCCTGCGCCGGCGCCCGCGGTGGCGCCGCCGGCAGCGAGCCTGCCGCCGCTGACCTACGCGCAGGTGATCGCGTTCGCGATCGAGGCGGGCTGGCCGGCGGAGCTGGCGGACAGCGTGGCGCGGGTCGCCTGGTGTGAGAGCCGGTTCCGGCCGGATGCGGTGGGCTACGGGGCGTACGGGCTGATGCAGGTGATCCCGCTCTGGTTCGAGTACGCGGGGCTGAGCTTCGAGCAGTGGGCCGACCCGGTGGCGAACCTGAAGGCGGCGCTGGCGGCGTTCCGCTATAGCGAGGCGCAGGGCCACAAGCCGTGGTCGGCGTGGAGCTGCAAGCCGGAGGCGATCACGATCCCGTAAGGGGCGGGACGGATTCACCGAAGGCGGCGGGCGCGGTAGGATGATGGGCAGCGGGCCTCGATAGCTCAGCTGGTAGAGCGAGCGATTCGTAATCGCTAGGTCCAGGGTTCGAGTCCCTGTCGAGGCTCCACGTACTATTTCGCTGGCGGCTTGACGCGTTCGCGGCCGGGCCGCTACGGTGGAAAGGCAAGGGGGAGTAGCCGTCACCCGCTCCCCGGGAGACCGCGAGGGTCGTCACCACGCGCGCTGAGCGCCGGCCCCGCGAGGCGAGACCTTCGCCTGGTAAGACCCTGGCACATCCTGCACGGAGGATGCGGCCGGGGTTTTTTTGCTGGCCGCGAAGGGCACCCATGACCGACCTCTTACCCTGGCTCATCTTTGCCGGCCTCGTCGCCGGCATGCTCGCGCTCGACCTCGGCGTCTTCCACCGGGACGCCCACGCCGTCTCGCGGCGGGAGGCGCTGGCATGGAGCGCGGCCTGGATTGGGCTGGCCCTGGCGTTCAACGCCGGGGTCGTCTTCTTCCGCGGCGGCGAGGCCGGCGTGGAGTGGGTGACCGGCTACCTGATCGAGAAATCGCTCAGCGTCGATAACGTCTTCGTCTTCCTGCTCATCTTCTCGGCGTTCGCGGTGCCGCCGGCCTACCAGCACCGGGTGCTCTTCTGGGGCATCCTCGGGGCGGTGCTCATGCGGGCGGTGCTCATCGCGGCCGCAGGCTTCCTCATCCACACGCTCCATTTCGTCATCTACCTCTTCGGCGCGTTCCTCATCTTCACGGGCATCAAGTTCCTGCGGGACCAGGAGCACACGCCGGACCTGGAGAAGAACCGGTTCGTGCGGCTGGCGCGGCGGCTCTTCCCGGTGACGGCGCGGTACGAGGGGCAGAAGTTCTTCGTCCGGCGGGAGGGGGTGTTGTACGCGACGCCGCTCTTCCTCGTGCTCGTGCTCGTGGAGAGCACGGACCTCGTGTTCGCGGTGGACAGCATCCCGGCGATCTACGCGGTGACGAGCGACCCGTTCATCGTGTTCACCTCGAACATCTTCGCCATCCTCGGGCTGCGGGCGCTCTACTTCGTGCTCGCCGGCTACCTCGGCGGGCTGCGCTTCCTGAAGCCGGCGCTCGCGGCCATCCTCGTCTTCGTCGGCACGAAGATGCTGATCGTCGACCTCTACAAGGTGCCGTCGCTGGCGAGCCTCGGCGTCATCGTGGGCATCCTCGCGGTGGCGCTGCTGGCCTCGTGGCGGTGGCCGAAGACGGCGCCCGCGCCGGCCGCGGAGGCCGCGCATGGGCATTGACACCGGGTTCCCCGGCCTTCCGGTACGATCGAATGGTGCCGAAGACTGCACCCGTCCGGGAGACCGTGACCAGCACGACAGCAGCAGGAAAGGAGTCGACCCCCGATGTGGAAACGGCTGACGGCCATCTTCCAGGCCAAGGCGAACAAGGCGCTCGACCGGCTCGAGGATCCGCGCGAGATGCTCGACCTGAGCTATGAGAAGCAGGTGGAGATGCTGCGCGATGTGAAGCGCGGCATCGTGGAGGTGACCGCGGCGCGGCGGCGGCTCGAGCTGCAGGCCGAGGAGCTGCGCGCGAAACTGCCGACCTTCGATGCGCAGGCGATGCAGGCGCTGAAGGCGGGCCGCGAGGACCTCGCCCGCATCGCGCTCGAACGGAAGGCCTCGACGCAGGCGCAGGTCGAGAGCTTCGAGGCGCAGGTGGCGAACCTCAAGGCCGAACAGGAGCAGCTCGTGCAGGCGGAGCAGCGGCTGCAGGCGAAAGTCGAAGCCTTCCGCACCCGGAAGGAGGTGCTGAAGGCGCAGTACACGGCGGCGAAGGCGACCGTCCGCATCGGCGAAGCGGTGACCGGGCTTTCGGAGGAGATGACCGACGTGGGCTACGCCATCCAGCGGGCGGAGGACCGAACGGCCCAGCTGAAGAGCCGCGGCCAGGCGATCCAGGAGCTGCTCGAGAGCGGCGTGCTCGAGGATTCGCTCGATGGGAAGACGGGCATCGACCGGGAGCTGGAAGCGCTCGGCCGGCAGGCGACCATCGACGCCGAGCTGGAGCGGCTGCGGGCCGCGGTCGCAGCGGAAGGGGGTGCGCGGTGATCGTGCGGCTGATGGGACGCGGCCAGTGGCGGCTCGATGATGCGCTCATCGACGAGCTGAACCGGATCGATGCCGCGCTCGACGAGGACATCAACCGGGGCGACGCGACGGAGTTCCGGGCACACCTCGAAGCGATGCACCGGCTCATCGAGGAGCGGGGCGAGCCGCTGCCGGCGGACGAAATCGTGCCCTCCGATGCGTTCGTGCCGCCGGCGGATTGCTCGCTGGAGGAGCTGCGGAAGCTGATGGACCCGGACGGGCTCATCCCGGGCGGGCCGTCGGGGGTGGCTGCCGATGGTCGATGAGCTGTTCGAGGTGTTCGAGGAGCTCTTCGAACGCCGGAACAAGAAAAAGAAGAAGGAGAAGGAGGGGAAGGCCGCGAAGGGCGGCCATGCCGCCGCCCCGGCTGCCCCGCCGATCTTCTGCGTCGATTGCGGGGCGCGGAACGAGGGGGGCGCGCGCTTCTGCATGGAGTGCGGCGCGCTGCTCCCGAGCCCGGGAGAAGAGCTGCGCTGTCTCAGCTGCAACGCGCAGCTGCCGCTGAAGGCGAAGTTCTGCCCGCGCTGCGGGACGAAGGCGGCGGTCTAGGCCGCGCCGGCCTGTTCAGGCGGCGTTGAGTTCGGCCCGCAGCCGCGCGGCAGCGGCCCGGAGGACCGGCATGGCCTCGCGGACGGCCTCGTAGACGCGTCGGGCCTGCGCCTCGTCGAGGCGGGCGAGGGCGCGCTCCAGCTTTTCGACGGCGACCCGGCTACGCTGCGACGGCATGGTGGAGTTCGATGCCCTCCCGTTCGATGGCGGCGCGGAGCGCCTCGGGCGCATCGTCGAGGCGGACGACGTCGAGCTGGAGGAGGGTCGGCGCTTCGTCGAGGGCGGCGAGGATGTCGTCCCAGGCGACCGGGTCGGCGCCGGGCGCTTCGATGGCGAGGTCGACGTCGGAGCGCTCGCGGGCATCGCCGCGGGCGCGGGAGCCGAAGAGGACGATGCGGCGGACGTGGGGGTCGCTGCCGAGGCGGTTGACGACCCAGTCGGCGATGGCGCGGGTGCGCGGGTCCACGGGGGGAGTGTAGGAGAAGCCGCGGCGTGGGCGGGGCTCAGCGGATGGTGAAGGAGCCCGCGGCAATGGTCACCCAGCGGTAAGTGGATAGGTTCCTCGCATTGACCGTGATGTCGTAACGGCCGGTCACAGGGTCCCGCAAGTAGAGGAAATCGGCGGGCCAGTCGAATTCGACGGAATCGCCGTCGTAATAGAGGTAGTCCCAATCGGTGTCCGGCAGCGCGTTGGGCGGGTCCACTTCGACCTCGATCTCGATCGGATAGTCGAAGTCCGCAAAGAAATCGGTTTCGACCGTAATCGTGAAGAGCGTCCGCCAGCCCCAGGACGAGCATTCGACGGTCACCACGAAGCCGTAGGAGGCAGGGATGTCGAACGAGCCTCTGCACGACTCGACGGTCTCGCCGCCGGACCCCGGGGGCGGGTAATACCCCGGCGGGGACCAAGGTGTGGGCGGGACGTACGGCGGCGGCGGGACGTAGGGCCGCGGCGTCGGCGTTGGCGTGGGGGTTGGCGGGCGCGGCGTCGGCGTCGGCGTCGGCGGGACTGGCGTGGGTGTCGGGGTGGCGGTGGGCGTCGGGGTGGGCGTGGGCGTGCGCGTCGGCGTCGGCCTCGGGGTGGGCGTGGCGGTCGGGGTGGGCGTGGCGGTCGCCGTGGGGGTCGGGGTCGGCGCGGGGTCGCTGCCGGGCAGGCAGGCGGCGCCGCCGAGGACAGCGATCAGCGCAACGAGGAGGGCCTGCAGCAGCCGGCGGCGCATGACGGCTGCGGATGATAGCAGGGGAACGCGTCATCCCCTGTCGCGCTGCGGCGACGCGCGTGTTCAAACGGCGGCGATTCGCATTCTGCGGCCGATGCCCTATCATGCTCGGGATTGCGGGCCGGTTTCCCCGGCCCAGCCCGGCAACCCCAGGAAGAAGGAACAGCCTTGGAACTTCAGAACGTCGTCATCGTCGATGGTGTCCGCTCCGCGTTCGCGCGCGGCGGGCGCGGCAAGCTCGTCGCCACCCGGCTCGATGAAGCGGGCGCGCAGGTGCTCCGCGCGCTGCTGGAGCGCAACCCGAAGGTGAAGCCCACGATGGTCGAAGATATCGGCCTCGGCAACGTGCAGGGCGCGGGTGAGCTCGCGGGCATCGGCGCGGACACCATCGCGCGGCTCGCCGGCCTGCCGGCCGAAATCTCCGCCTTCGATACGAACCGCCAGTGCGGTTCGAGCATGGAGGTGCTGCACCGCATCGCGCAGTCGATCGCCGTCGGCGCGACGGAGTGCGGCATCGCGATGGGCGCGGAGCGGATGGGCCGCGGGCTCGGCGGCGGCCAGCGCGGCCCGACGACCCGGATCACGGAGTTCAACCGCCGCCGGCTCGAGCAGACGCCGGAGCAGCGGAACATGGCGCCGGACCACTTCGAGAACTTCTCCGTGCCGTTCCCGGATGCCATCCTCGACTACTCACCGGTCCTCTCGATGGTGCAGACCGCCCAGAACGTGGCCGAGGTCTACAACCTGAGCCGGGAGGAGATGGACCAGTTCGCGGTGGAGAGCCACCGGAAGGCCGTCGCCGCCTACGAGAAGGGCGTCTACAAGGACGAGATCATCCCGCTCGAGGTGGAGGACCCGGTCTTCGATGCCGAGGGCAACTGGGTCGAATCGGAGCGGGGGAAGATGATCGTCTTCGACCGCGATGAGTGCATCCGGCCGGGCACGAACATCGAAGCGCTGAGCCAGCTGCCGCCGGTGAAGGGCATCGTCAGCCCGACGGGGCAGGAGCTGCGCATCACGGCCGGCAACAGCTGCCCGACGAACGACGGCATCAGCGCGGTGCTGCTGATGAGCGAGAAGAAGGCGCTCGAGCTCGGCCTCGAGCCGCTCGCCCGGATTGCGGGCTACGGCATCGCGGGTGTGAAGCCGCAGGTGATGGGCCTCGGCCCGGTCCCCTCGACGAAGAAGGCGCTCCGCCATGCGGGCATCGAGGCCGACCAGATCGACCGGGTCGAGTTCAACGAGGCGTTCGCCGCGCAGGTCATCCCCTCCTGCAAGGAGCTGGGCATCCCGCTGGAGAAGGTGAACGTGAACGGCGGCTCGATCGCCATCGGCCACCCGCTCGGCGCGACCGGCGCCCGGCTCGTGCTGACCGTCGCGCACGAACTGCGCCGTTCGGGCAAGCGCTACGGCCTCGCGACCCAGTGCATCGGCGCGGGCATGGGCATCAGCACCATCATCGAGGCGCTCTAGCCCTCCGCACCGGGTTCGAACCTCATGCGCGGCGCCGGGAATCCTCCCGGCGCCGCGTTCCGTTCGGCCGCGCGGCCGCGCTTTACCGGGGTAAAGACGCCTGACCGTTCCCGCGGCGCCCCTGCGCGAAGATAGGCGGGACATCCGAGTCCCGGGAGCCGCTCATGAATCGGAAGCTGCTGATGTTCGGCGGGGGAGGGCTGGCGGTCGCGGCCATCGCCGCCTTCGCCGCCTGGTTCTTCTTCATCCGGAGCGACGCGCCGGAAGCGGTGTCGCTCGAAGGTGCGCTCGAGACGCTGCGCACGCCGACGGCGGCGGGGCAGGCTGGCGCGGGCTCGACGCCGGCCGCCGGCGCGACGGCCCAGCCCGGCAGCGGGGGCGGCAGCAGCGCGGCCGGCGGCATCGACGGCGCCTGGGGCATCGCCCCGGCCGGCGAGACGTTCGTCGGCTACCGGGTGCAGGAGGAGCTCGCGCAGATCGGCGCGGTGACCGCGGTGGGCCGCACCTCCGACGTCCGGGGGACGGTGACCATCCAGGACGGCACGGTGCAGCCGGGGAGTTCGTTCACGGCGAACCTGCAGACGCTCCGCAGCGACCGTTCGCAGCGGGACAACGCGCTCCGGCGGCAGGCGCTGGAGACGGACCTCTTCCCGAACGCGACCTTCACGCTGAAGGAAGCGGTGCGGCTGCCGGCCGGGTTCGCGAACGGCGAGGCGTTCAGCACGACGCTCAAGGGCGCGCTCGAGCTGCACGGGGTGACGCGCGACGTGGAGATCCCGGCGCAGGCGAAGGTGGAGAACGGCCTCATCGTCGTGGTGGGGTCGATCGAGATCAAATTCGCCGACTACAACATCGCGCAGCCGCGGGCGGCGATCGTGCTGAGCGTCGAGGACAAAGGCGTCATGGAGTTCCAGCTCTTCCTCCAGAAGCAGTAAGGCGGGGCCGAGCCCTGCGCACGTCGCACCGGGGGCGCGGCGCCGCGCCCCCGGTTTCGCGTGTGCCGGAGGGCGTCAGGCGGAGATGAGGGCGACCCCGGCGAGGGCGAGGGCAGCGCCGAGGATGCGCCGCGGGGTGAAGCGTTCGCCGCCGACGAGCCGGGCGAGCAGGAGCGTCTGCACCGGGTAGAGCGAGCCGAGGACGGAGGCGATGGCGACGTTGCCGCGGGCGGTGGCGAGGGCGAAGGAGAGGTTCGCCGCGGTATCGATGGCGCCGATGGCGGAGAGGCGGAGGCCGGGAAGCGCGCCGGGCCAGCGGAGCGCGCCGGCCGCCGCGCCGACGGTGCCGGTGAAGATCGCCGCGCCGATGCGGGCGAAGAGGACGGCGACGAGCGCATCGCCATCGCTGGCGGCGCCGCGGTCGATGAGGAGGAAGAAGACGCCGAAGCCGGCCGCCGCCGCGAGGCCGAGGACGACGGGCTGGAGGTGGCGGCCGCCGGCGAAGAGGCGGCCCTCGGCCGGGAGCGAGACGAGGATGATGCCGGCGAAGGCGAGCGCCATCCCGGCGAGGGCTGCGGGCCCCGGCGCATCGCCCGCGATGAGCGCGGCAGCGACGGGGATGACGGCGCCGCAGGCGGAGAGCGGCGCGACCACCGCAGATTCGCCGAGGGAGAGGCCTTTGTAGAGGGCGAGACCGCCGAAGCTCGTGGCGAGGCCGGCGGCAAGCCCCCAGCTGAGCGCGCTGCCCGAGACGCCGGCCCCGCTGATGAGCAGCGCCGCCGTGAGGAGCACGACGGCGGAGGCGTGGGCGGCGAAGCCGACCGTGAAGACGGGGAGGCGGGTGGTGAACCGGCCGCCGAGGAAATCGGAGGTGCCCCAGGCAAGCGCCGCCCCGAGCCCGAGGAGGATGGACGTCACCGGGCGGGGGCGCTAGGCGCCGGCGTCATCGGCCGGGTCGCCGTCTGCGCCGTTCGCATCGGGGTCGTCGTCGAGGTCGAGCGGGAGCGTCTCGTTCAGGTTCGCATCGGGGCCGGCGCCATTGGCGGCCGGGCGGGCGCGGCCGCGGCCTTTCGCCTCGTCGTCGGACATGGTGAAGGCGGCGATGCTGGCGACGGCGTCGCCTTCGTTGACGCGCATGACGGTGACGCCCTGGGTGTTGCGGCCGATGCGGCTGATGCCGTCGACGCGGGTGCGGACGACGATGCCTTCGCGGGTGACGAGCATGAGGTCCTGCCCGGGGGTGACCATGCGGCAGGCGGCGACCTTGCCGGTCTTCTCGGTGATGTTGAGGGTCTTGACGCCCTGGCCGCCGCGGCCCTGCACCGGGTATTCGTCGATGGCGGTGCGCTTGCCGAACCCGCGCTCGGAGATGATGAGGAGGTCGGAGCCGTCGTCGGTGGTTTCGACGCCGACGACGTAGCCATCGCCGGTGAGCTTCATGCCGCGGACGCCGCCGCTGGTGCGGCTGGCATCGCGGAGGTCGTCGATTTTGAAGCGGATCGCCATGCCTTCGCTGGAGACGAGGATGACGTGCGTCTCGTTGGTGGCGGCGCGGGCGGCGATGAGCTGGTCATCGGGCTCGAGGTTGAAGGCGATTTTGCCGTTGCGGCGGACCTCTTCGAATTCGGAGAGGCGGGTCTTCTTGATTTCGCCTTTGCGGGTGGCGAGGAGGATGAAGTCGCGGTCGTAGCTGCGGACGGGGAGGATGGCGGTGACGCGCTCGCCGGGCTCGACGTCGATGAGGTTGACGATGGGGAGGCCCTTCGCCTGCTTCTTGGTATCGGGCACGTCGAAGGCGCGGAGGTGGTAGACCTTGCCGCGGTCGGTGAAGAAGAGCAGGTTGTCGTGGCTGTCGCAGACGACGAGCTTCATGACGGCGTCTTCTTCGCGGATGGCGGCCCCGCGGGCGCCCTGGCCGCCGCGGCGCTGGCGGCGGAACTCCTCGAGCGGCATCCGCTTGATGTAGTTGCGGATGCTGAGGGTGACGACGCAGTCCTGGTGGGGGATGAGGTCTTCTTCTCGGAAGTCCTCGGGGTCGGCTTCGACGATTTCGGTGCGGCGGGGGTCGCCGTACTTCTTCTTGAGCTCCTGCATGTCGTCGCGGATGAGGAAGTCGATCTTCCGCGGGTTGGCGAGGAGGTCTTCGAGCTCGGCGATCTTCTTGATGAGCTCTTCGTATTCGGAGAGGAGGGCCTGCCGTTCGAGGCCGGCGAGGCGCCGGAGCTGC
Source organism: Tepidiforma sp. (assembly GCF_026419595.1). Taxonomy (NCBI): domain Bacteria; kingdom Bacillati; phylum Chloroflexota; class Tepidiformia; order Tepidiformales; family Tepidiformaceae; genus Tepidiforma; species Tepidiforma sp. The sequence goes on from NZ_JANZZD010000011.1 coordinate 53,637, forward strand.
ATATCGACGATGGCGCGGGCCTGGACTTCGGAGAAGGTGAACGGGTTGCGCTGGGCGAGGGCGCGGATGCCGGCGGGGCTGTTGGCGGGCAGCCGCTCGAGCTGGACGAGGCCGTTGCCCTGCAGGAGCTCGATGGCGTGCTGGGCGGATTCGGAGGCGCGGATGGTGGCGATGACCGCATCGATGAGGTCGATGGCGCGCAGGAGGCCCTGGAGGATGTGCTCGCGCTCGCGGGCCTTTTCGAGCTGGAACTCGGTGCGCCGGCGGATGACGTCGCGGCGGTGGTCGATGAACAGTTCGAGGGCGCGCTTGAGGCCGAGGCGCCGGGGCGCGCCGTCGACGATGGCCATCATGTTGATGGCGAAGGTGGAGCGCATCGCGGTGTGCTTGAAGAGCAGGTTTTTCACCTGCTGGACGGAGCCTTCTTTCTTGAGCTCGATGACGATGCGCATGCCGTTCCGGTCGGATTCGTCGCGGAGGTCGGCGATGCCGTCGATTTTCCGGTCGCGCACCAGGTCGGCGATTTTCTCGATGAGCTGGGCTTTGTTCACCTGGTAGGGGAGTTCGGTGACGATGATGCTGGTGCGGCCGCGGCTCGATTCTTCGACGTGGGTGCGGGCGTGCATGGTGATGCGGCCGTGGCCTTCGCCGTAGGCGGTGCGCAGCTGGGCGCGGTCCTTGCCGACGAGCGCGATGCCGTAGGTGGGGAAATCGGGGCCCTGGATGACGGTGAGGAGGTCATCGAGGGTGGTGGTCTCCGGATTTTCGATGAGCATGGAGACGGCATCGGCGATTTCGCCGAGGTTGTGCGGCGGGATGCTCGTCGCCATGCCGACGGCGATGCCGGCCGAGCCGTTGAGGAGGAGGTTGGGGATGCGGGCCGGGAGGATGGAAGGCTGCTCGTGGCGGCCGTCGTAGTTCGGTTCGAAGTCGACCGTGTTCTGGTCGATATCGGCGAGCATTTCTTCGGCGATGGCCGACATGCGGGCTTCGGTGTAGCGCATGGCGGCGGGCGGGTCGCCATCGACGGAGCCGAAGTTGCCCTGCCCATCGACGAGGGGGTAGCGCAGGGAGAAATCCTGCGCCATGCGGACGAGGGTGTCGTAGACCGCCTGGTCGCCGTGGGGGTGGTATTTCCCCATGACGTCGCCGACGGTGGCGGCGGATTTGCGGTAGGCGGTGCCTGCCCGTGCGCCGCCTTCGTACATGCCCCAGAGGATGCGGCGCTGGACGGGCTTGAGGCCGTCGCGGACGTCCGGGAGGGCGCGCGAGACGATCACGCTCATCGCGTAATCGAGGTAGCTCGTGCGCATCTCCTGTTCGATCTGGACAGGGCGGATTTGCGACGTCGGTTCGATGGACAAGGGCAGCTCCGGGGCAGGCTGGGGCAGGGGAAATGGTTGAAGTTATTGTACCATTTTGGCAGGTTCGGGGGAGGGGACGGAGGGTGGAGGTTGAAGGCTGGAGGTTGGAGGTAACGCCTCCCGGTTCCCGCTTCCCGGGGACATCCGTTGGGCGCATGGCGCCCCGCGGGGACGGTGCCCCGCGATTACGGTTGGAGGTTGACGGCAACCCGCACGGGCGCACGCTCTCTCCCACCTCCCACCTTCCAACTCCTCACTCCCCGCCCCGGGCGGGCCAGTCCGCGCCATCCCGCCTCAGTGGAAGAGCTTGCGGTAGTGGGTGCTGGCGAAGAAGTCGCGCAGGACGCTGGCGGCGGGGCCGGCGAGGGGCAGGGCGTCCACCTCGCGCGGGGCCCAGTAGCGGAAGGCCTGCCCTTCGCGCACTTCGATGAGCTCCTCGGGGACGTCCGGGTCGCCGTAGTAGATGTGGTAGACGTGGGTGAGCGAGCCGGGCAGCTCGCTGGCGCGGTAGACGCGGAAGAGGCGGAGGTCGTCGAGCAGGACGCCGGTCTCTTCTTCGAACTCGCGGAAGGCGGCGGCGTCGGGCGGTTCATCGAGTTCGACGAGGCCGCCGGGGATGGACCAGAGGCCGGGGAACCGTTCCGGCGGGAGGTCGGCGTCGCGCAGCTGGAGGAGGGCGCGGCCCCAGCGGTCGAGGGCGATGACGCCGACGCCGACGCGGAAGGGCTGGAGCATGCCGACGGTGCCGCGGTAGGCATCGCTGGCGGTGAAGCGGGCGAGCAGCTGGCGGGTGCCGGGGTTCATCGGCAGGGCATCGAAGGCTGAGGGGTGGTGGTACTGGAAATCGAGCCCTTCGCGGACCTCGATGGCGGCGCGGGGGACGGGGTCGTCGGCGACGAAGAGGTGGAGGCAGGAGGGGAGGAGGTCCGGCACCTGCGCGGTGGTGACGGTTTCGATGTAGCGGAGGCGCTGGAGGCGGATGCCGGTCTCTTCTTCGAATTCGCGGCGGGCGGTGTCGAGCGGCGATTCGCCGGGTTCGCGGCCGCCGCCGGGGGGTGTCCAGCGGCCGACGCCGGCCGGCGGCACGTCGTCGTCGCGCTGCTGGAGGAGGATGGAGCCGTCGGGCGCGACGAGGAAGACGGCGGAGCCTTCGCGGCCGGAGCCGGGCGCTTTGTAGGGCATGATTTCACCGTAGCAGCCGGCGCGGGCCGGGGGGAATTGCCCCCGGGCGGGCGGTTCGGCACGATGGTGGCCGATGGCGACGCCCTTCCTGAAATGGGCCGGGGGCAAGGCGCGGCTGGTGCCGACGGTCGCCGCCGGGCTGGAGGGGCTGCGGGTCGAGCGGTACATCGAGCCGTTCCTCGGCGGGGGCGCGATGTTCTTCGGGCTGCGCGCGCTCGGGCTGCGGGTGCCGGCCATCCTCGCCGATGCGAACCCGGAGCTGATCGCCACCTTCGCCGCCGTGCGCGACGACGTCGACGGGGTGATCGCGGCGCTGCGGCCGCTGGCGGAGGCGTACCTCGCGGCGGACCGCGCGGGGCGGCGGGAGCTGTACTACCGGGTGCGGGCCTGCGAGCCGCGGGCGGCCGCCGAGCGGGCGGCGCGGGTCATCTTCCTGAACCGGACCTGCTATAACGGGCTCTACCGGGTGAACCGGCACGGCCGGTTCAACGTGCCGCACGGCAGGTATGCGCGGCCGCGCATTTACGACGAGGCGAACCTGCGCGCCTGTGCGGCGGAGCTGGCCGATGCCGAGCTGCGCTGCGCCGATTTCGCCGACGTGTGCGCGGCCGCGGGGCCGGGCGATTTCGTCTACCTCGACCCGCCCTACCACCCGCTGAGCGCGACAGCGAACTTTACGGCGTACACAGACCGGGCATTCGGCTGGGGCGACCAGGAGCGGCTGGCGGCGGCGGTGCGCGGACTCGCCGCGCGGGGGGCGTGGTTCGCGCTCTCGAACTCGGCCCACCCGGCGATCGCAGCGCTCTACGAAGGGCTCCGGCCGCGGGTGGTGCAGATGTCGCGGGCGATCAATTCGAAGGCGAACGGCCGGGCGCCGGTGGCGGAGTACCTGTTCGGGAACGTGGGGTAGGGGGCGGAGGCGGGAACCGGGAGGCGGGAACCGGGAGGCGGGAACCGGGAGGCGGGAACCGGGAGGCGGGAACCGGGAGACGAGAACCGGGAGACGGGAACCGGGAGGCGGGAACCGGGAGGCGGGAACCGGGAGACGGGAACCGGGAGACGGGAACGGGGAACGGGGGGCGGGGAGGGAGTATCAACCTCCAACCTCCAACCTCCAACCTCCTTCCGAAACTCGAACGTGATTCGGGTAGAATGGTCGGCGGAGGTGCCCGCATGGTTGCTGCCCCGAACATCAACGACCCGGCGTTCCTGGAGAACCCGTTCCCGTTCTACGAGCTCGGCCGGGCGATGAGCCCGCTCATCCTGCCCGAGCGCGGGCTGGCGATGGTCTTCGGGTACGACGACGCGACGGCCATCTTGAAAGACTGGGAGACGTGGTCGTCGCGGTTTCCGCCGCCGCCGGAGGTGACGGACCCGCCGGAGCCGATGATGCTGAGTTCGGACCCGCCGCGGCACACCCGGCTGCGGTCGCTGGTTTCGCAGGCGTTCACCCCGCGGATGGTCGAACAGCTCGAGCCCCGCATCCGGGAGATTACGCGCGAGCTGCTGGAGCCGGCGCTCGAAGCAGGGGAGTGCGACCTCGTGGCGGCGCTGGCCTACCCGCTGCCGGTCATCGTCATCGCCGAGATCCTCGGCATCCCGCCGGAGGACCGGGCGAAGTTCAAGGAGTGGTCGGACGAGGCGGTGGCGAGCCTTGGCACGGCGCTCGGGGGCGGCGGCCGGCAGATCCGGGCGGAAGTGTTCGAGGAGATGCGGGAGTACTTCACCCGCATGACGGAGGAGCGGCGGCAGCGGCCGCGGAACGACCTGATCAGCGGGCTCGTGCAGGCGGAGCAGGATGGCGAGCGGCTGACCTTCGCGGACCTGCTGCAGATGCTGGTGCTGCTGCTCGTCGCGGGGAACGAAACGACGACGAACCTTATCAGCAACACGATGCTCTCCTTCCTCGAGCACCCGGGCGAGCTGGCGAAGGTAGAGTCGGAGCCGGCCCGCATCCCGGGCGCCATCGAAGAGGTGCTGCGCTACAACTCGCCGGTGCAGGCGACCGTCCGTCGGCCGACGCGCGACGTGGAGGTGCGGGGGAAGACGATCCCGGCGAACCTGCCAACGGTGGTGTGGCTGGCGGCGGCGAACCGCGACCCGGCGCAGTTCCCGGAGCCGCTGCGGTTCGACGTGGAGCGGTCGCCGAACCGCCACCTGGCGTTCGGGCTCGGCATCCACTTCTGCCTCGGCGCGCCGCTGGCCCGGCTGGAGGCGCGGGTCGCCTACGAGGAGCTGCTGGGCGCGGCGACGGGGTTCGAACGGACGACGGAGGGCATGCTGCCGCGCGTGCCGACGTTCATCATGCGCGGCGTGCTGGAGCTGCCGATCGCGTTCCGCCGGCGGTAGCGGCCGGCGTCAGCGTTTGAGGCCGGGGGTGTCGGGGCGGTACATGCCTTCGCGCCAGTCGAGCGCGCCTTTGAGCCCGGTGCCGGCCTCCATGCTCTCCCGCATCTTGTCCTGCCAGGCGTAGCTGAAGGAGGTCATCTGGGCCATGGCGTCCATGTCGGTCGAGCTGCGCACCGAGCTGTAGATGCCCATGTTCTCGTAGAAGCGGTTCATGTTCAGTTTCAGGATGGCGAGGTGGTCGGCGGTGGCGTTCGCGAGGCGGTCGGCGAGGGCGATGGTGTTCGCTTCGAGGTCCTCTTTCGGCCACGCGTAGTTGATCATGCCGATGCGCTCGGCTTCGCGGCCGGAGATGGAATCGCCGGTGTAGTAGAGCTCTTTCGCCTTGCGCATGCCGATGACGAGCGGCCAGATGACGCCGGTGCGGCTCGTGCCGAGGCCGCGCAGGCCCGGGTGGCCGAGCTGGGCGTCTTCGGCGGCGACGACGAGGTCGGCCATCATCGCCAGTTCGCAGCCGCCGGCGAGGGCGTAGCCGTGCACCTGCGCAATGGTGACCTTCGCCATGTTCCAAAAGTAGAGGTGGATATCGGTGATCTGCTGCATGCCGGTGCGGATGCCCATGAGCAGCCGCCGGCCCTTCTCGTCGCTGGTGCGGTAGCGGCGGACGACGCCGTCGGCGCCGCCGCGCGGGGGAGCGAGGTCGTACCCGGCGCTGAAGGTGCGGCCCGCGCCGCGGACGATGATGACGCGGGCGGAGTCGTCGGCTTCGAGGTCGTGGAGGGCCTCCCAGAATTCGAAGAGGAGCTCCTGGGAGAGGGCGTTCATCTTCTCGGGACGGTTGAGGGTGATGCGGGCGACGCGGCCGTCGGTCCCGACGCGGTCGATGAGGAGGTGGTCGAAGGTGCGGCTCATGACCGGGGATTATAGGGAACCGGGAGGCGGGAACCGGGAGGCGGGTGATGCGGGATGCCGCGGGCTGGCCGCCCGCGGCGGTGGATGGCTCGCCGCCTTCGGCGGCGTCACCGCGGGATGCCGGCGCTCCGCGCCGGCGGTGGGGGAACGGGGAAGCGGGAACGGGGAAGCGGGAACCGGGAAGCGGGAGGCGGGAGGGAGTATCAACCTTGAACCTTCAACCGGGCGGGGCGGGAGAAGTGGCGTAGTCGCGGGGCCCCGTCCCCGCGGGGCGCGATGCGCCCAACGGGTGTTCCGGGAGCCAGGAAGCGGGAGGGCGCTCGAATTCGACGGCCCGGGTGGGCCTCGCCGGCCCTCCGCGGGGGCGGAGCCCCGCGGCTACGGAGTTGGGAGATCGGAGTTCGGAGTTGGGAAACGGGGAACGGGGAGCCGGGAGGGAGTATCAACCTCCAACCTCCAACCTCCAACCGGGCGGGGCGGGGTCGGGCGGGGGGCCGCCTCAGGGCGTGCGGAGACGGCCGGTCGCGAGGAGGGCGGCCGTCGCGATGGCGGCGAGGAAGGCGGTGGCGGCGCCGAACCCGAAGGTGGCCGCGGGCCCGAAGGCGTCCCAGAGCAGGCCGGCGAGGAGGCTCGCGGCGAGGACGAGACCGCCGGTGACGCCCTGGAAGAGGCCGAGCGCGGTGGTCCGGGCCGCCGCCGGCGCGAGGTCGGCGATGAACGCCTTCGTGATGCCTTCGGTGGCGGCGATGTAGGCGCCGTACAGCGGGAAGAGCACCCAGATGACCGCCTGCGAGCCGGCGAGCGCGAACCCGAGGTACACGGCGGCGAAGACGAGGTAGCCGCCGACGATGACGGCGGGCCGCGGCAGCCGGTCGCTCAGGGTGCCCGCGGGGTAGGAGAGCACGGCGTAGACGGCGTTGTAGACGACGTAGGCGAGGACGACGGCCGTGGTGGCCATGCCGAGGTCTTTCGCCCGGAGGATGAGGAAGGCATCGGAGGAGTTGCCGACCATGAAGAGGCCGGTAGCGCCGAGGAAGAGCCAGTAGGCCGCGGGGAGGTCGCGCAGGCCGGGCGCGGGCGGGTCGCCGTCGCGCCGGGCAGGCGGCCGCCGTTCGGGGATGCGCGCGACGACGGCAACGGAGACGACGGCCGGGATGATGGCGAGGCCGATCGCCCAGCGCAGGTGCTGTTCGCCGACGAGTGCGAGGAAGGCGAGCGCCGCCAGCGGGCCGAAGACTGCGCCGAGGGTATCGAACGCGCGGTGGAAGCCGAAGATGCGGCCGCGGTCGGCCGGGGTGGTCACATCGGCGAGGAGGGCATCGCGCGGGGGCGTGCGGATGCCCTTGCCGAAGCGGTCGACCGCGCGGCCGGCGAGCGCGACGCCCCACGCCGGCGCGGCGAAGAGGATCGCCTTGCCGGCGGCCGCCAGCCCGTAGCCGGCGACGACGAACGGCTTGCGCGCGCCCGTCCGGTCGCTCCAGCGGCCGGCGAAGGGGCGCGTGGCGTAGGCGGTCGCCTCGGCGACGCCTTCGACGAGGCCGACGACGGAGACGGGGGCGCCGAGCGTGACCGTCAGGAAGATCGGGATGAGCGGGTAGACGAGCTCGCTCGAGAGGTCGGCGAAGAGCGAGGTGAAGCCGAGGAGCCACGCGGCCCGGGGGATGTTGCGGAACGGCCGGCGCACCGCCGTGATCCTACGCCGGGAAGGTCATCCGACAAGGGGCGCGGGCGTCCCGCGAGCGGGCGTCAGCCGCGGGCGAGGGGCGCGGGGGGCGGGCCGTCACCGTCGACGAGCAGGCTGGTGGTCCGGTGGCCGGCGCCGCCGCGGATGGCGGCTTCGCGGACGAGCGCGCGGCAGGGGGAGCGGCCGATGGTGAGTTCGATGCGGTCGCCGGGCGCGATCGAGGCGGCGCCGTCGATGACGACTTCGCCGGACCAGCCGGCGGGGCCGCCGTTGCGGAAGAGCGCCGCGCGGACGCGGGTTTCGAGGGCGTCGCCGAAGGTGAGCCGGGCTTCGCCCTGCCAGTCGATGGAATGCGCCATGGCGGTGAGCTTAGCACGTGCTAAGTCAACATGAGGTAATGTTCGACACATCGTCGAGCGTTGTATTCGCAACGTTGAACGGCCGTTCAGCAGCTTTCCCGGTAGCGCGGGCTGGGCTGTAATCGAAGGAGTTCGACCGGGGGAGCGCCGCCGTGGATTCGACGCTGCACATCTTCTTCATCTGGCTCCACCTGCTGGGCATCGCGCTCTGGGTGGGGCCGCAGGTGTTCCTCGCCGTCGCGTGGGCGCCGGCCTCGCGGCAGATTGCCGACTTGCCGACGCGGGTGGCGGCGATGAAGACGATCACGCGGCGGTTCGGCTACCTCGGCGGGTTCGGGCTCGCGCTCATCCTCATCGCCGGCACGTACCTGATCATCACGTGGCGCGACTACTACGCGATCCCCGCGGATACGGAGTTCACGAGCCTCCGCTTCGGGGTCTGGTTCATCATCAAGATGAACGTGCTGATCGTGATGCTCGCGGTGGTCGCGCTGCACATGTTCTGGGCGGGGCCGAAGCAGCTCCGGCTGTACGAGGCGAAGGCGCGCGGCGAGGCGATCGACGAAGCGGCGCTGCGGCGGGCGAGGGCGGTCTCGATGACGCTCAGCCTGCTCGGCCTGATGCTCACGCTGGCGATCATGGTGATGGGCGTGATGATCGGGACGGGCACCTGGAGTTTCCAGGAGGCGTAGCTGCCGCTCAGCCGGCGGCTTCGGCACCCGCGCGGCGCTTCGGGGGCGCGGGCGCTTCTTCGATGGCGGCGAAGGCGCGGCGCCCGGCGCGGAGGTAGTAGGCCGCGCCGAGGAGCGTGCCGAACCCGCACAGCCCGGCCATGATGGCGAGGCCCCAGCCGACGCCGAGGTGCTCGGCGAGGAAGCCGGTGATGTAGCCGCCGACCGGCGTGGAGCCGGCGAAGAGCAGGAAGAAGATGCTCATCACCCGGCCGCGCAGCTCATCGGGCACGGCCACCTGCAGCGACGTGTTGATCGTCGTCGAAAACGCCACTCCGACGATGCCGAGGAGGAAGAGCAGCCCGGCGGTGACGGCGTAGACGGGCGAGAAGGCGATCGCGGCGAGGAGCGCCGAGAAGACGGCCGAGGCGAGCAGCAGCCACGAAGGCCGCAGCCGGCCGGTGGCGGCCATGACGAGCGCGGCGACGAGGCTCCCCGCGCCCATCGCCGACGTCAGCATGCCGAACTTCTCCGGGCCGACCTTGAGGACGAATTCGGCGACGAGCGGGACGATGACGGTGAAGTTGTAGCCGAAGGTCCCGATGATGCCGAGGAGGATGAAGAAGAAGGCGACGGTAGGCGTGCGCGCGGAGTAGACGATGCCCTCGCGGACCTGGTGGAGGACGTTGCCGCGGGCTGCCGCGCGGGGCACGGCGCGGAATTCGGCCGGGCGCATGAGCGCATAGGCGACGAGGACGGCGATGAAGCTGGCGGCATTCGCGGCGAACGCCCAGCTGAGCCCGATGACGCCGATCGTGACGCCGGCCACCGCCGGCCCGGCGATGCGGGCGAGGTTGAAGATGCTCGAATTGAGGGCGACGGCGTTCACGAGCCGCTCCCGCCCGACGAGTTCGACCACGAACGACTGGCGGACGGGGCCATCGAAGGCGTTGACGGTGCCGAGCCAGAGCGCGAGCGCGTAGACGTGCCAGAGCTGGACGCGGCCGGTGGCGACGAGGAGGGCGAGCACGGCCGCCTGGAGCATGGCGAGCGTCTGGGTAACGACGAGGGCGCGCCGCTTCGGCAGCCGGTCGGCGACGGCGCCGCCGAAGAGGGTGAAGACCGTGATGGGGAGGAACTGGAGGGTGGTGACGGTGCCGAGGGCGAGCGGCGAGCCGGTGAGCTTGAGGACGAGCCATGCCTGGGCGGTCGTCTGCATCCAGGTGCCGACCAGGGAGACGAGCTGGCCGGCGAAGTAGAGGCGGTAGTTGTAGACGGCGAGGCTGGCGAACTGGCGGGCGAGGATGGCGCGGAGGCTGCGCGCCGCGGCGGCTTCCGCGAGGTCGGCAGGCAGGCTGCCGGGCTGGCCGGGTTCGGCGGGTTCGCCGAGGGAGGGAGTCGCTGCCATACTGCCAGCGTACCCTCACGTGAACGTGAGTGTTAGATGCCACGGATGGCCCGTCTTTACCGGACGGGCCATCCGCGGCGGGTGAGCGGGGCTACGGGCTGACGAGCCAGCTGACCGGGCTGGGCCCGGGGCGGATAGCGATGAAGTAGCTCCGGCCCGTGCGCAGCGTCGAGAAATCGTTCGCGCCCGGGACGTTTTCGCTTCCGGGGAAGTAGCCGAGCCACCGCTGGCCGACCGGGTCGAACGTCCAGATGGCGCTGATGCGGGCGCGGATGGTGGGGTTCGCAGCCAGGAGCGCGGCGATGGAGGCGTTATCGGGGCCGGCCCAGGCGATGAGCGTGTAGGTGGCGTAGAGCGTGTAGGTGACCGGGCCGGGCGTGATGGTCGCCGGGTCGGGCGAGCCGCCGGTGCCGGGTGTGCCCGTGCCGCTGCCCGGGTTCGAACCGCCGGGCGTGCTGCCCGTGCCGCCGGTGCCGCCGGTCCCACCCGTGCCGCCGGTGCCACCGGTGCCGCCGCTGCCGGGGTTCGAACCGCCCTGCGTCGGCGGCGCGAGGCAGGTGAAGTCGTCGGCAGCGGTGTTCGGGCTCGTGCCGTTGGGCGTGGTGACGCGGATATCGACCTGGCCGGGCGCGCGGGCGGCGGGCCGGATGACGAGGGTGTTCTGGTTGACGTAGGTGACCGTCGCGGCGGCCCCGCCGAAGGTCGCAGTGGCGCCGCTCGTGAAGGCGCTGCCGAGCACGGCAACCTGGAGCGTGCCGTCGCAGACGCCGGAGCTGGGCACCACGCCGGAGACAGCGGGCGCGGCCGTGATGGGGGCCGGGGTGCTCGTGGCCGGCGGCGGCGTGCTGCTGGACCCGCCCGCGCAGGTGAGGTCGTCGGCAGCGACGTCGGCGGAGGTGCCTTCGACGGTGGTGACCGTCACGCGGTAGGAGCCGGCCGGGAGCGCCGGCGCGAGGACGAGCAGCGCGCTTTCGCCGAAGCTGAGGACCAGGTGCTGGTAGTCGACCAGCTGGCCGCCGATGCGAACCTGGAGGCTGGCCGCGCCGGCGGAACCCCAGGTGAAGAAGCGGGTGCCGCGGACCACGACCCAGTGCTGGCCGTTGCAGGTGGTGGTGGCGGGCACGAGCTGCGTGACAGCCGGGCCGGGGCCGTAGTAGAGGAAGTCGTCGGCGGTGCCCTCCCAGGGCGAGCTCCGGGTATCCCACTGGCCGACGGGGACATGGACGACGACGCTGGCCGGGCCGTAAGCGGCCGCGGGGCCGCCCGGGCGCGGCGGGGTGGTGCAGGTGATGGTGGTATCGGAGACGACGGTCATGCTGGCGCAGGGTTCCATGCCGACGTAGACCGTGCTGGCGCCGGTGAAGTTATAGCCGGAGATGGTGATGGGGGTCCCGCCGGCGATGGGCCCGCTGGCGGGCGAGACCCCGGTAACGATGGGGCGCTCCATGATGGTCACTTGCGCCTGTCCCGTGCCGGAAATAGTCGCCCCCCCGGTGGGGTTCACCAGCTCGATGAAGAAGGTCTCGTCGCCTTCGCGGACCTGGTCGGCGACGACCGTGAAGCTGCACGGCTTCGAGCCGGTTTCGCCGTCCGCCCAACTCAAAGTTTGCTCGACGAGCGTGAAGTCTACCCCGGGGGTCGCCGTGCCAAGCCCCGACTTGATCCGGCAGGTAACCGAGACTGCACCCACGGCGCCAGCCGACCTGTGCACCGAAACCTTGCCCTGTCCCAGGTCTTCGAAATGGGAGGTGCCGTAGCTAAAGAACTCGCCCGGCAGGTCATTGTCATAGATGGTCACGGTCGCGGTGCCGGGCGGGGAGACCGTTGCGCCGCCGGTCGGGTTGACCAATTCGACCACGAAGGTCTCGTTCCCCTCGACGAGGCTGTCGTCGATGGCGGTGAAGCTGCAGGGCTTGAAACCGCTCTCGCCGTCAGCCCAGGACAGGTTTTGCTCGGCGAGGGTGAAATCGACGCCGGGCGTCGCGGTGCCCGTCCCGGTCTTGAGGCGGCAGGTCACGCCCACCGCACCCGACGTCCCGCCGTGCCGATAGACCCTGACGGTTCCGCTTCCGGAGCCCTCAATCACCGATGCACCCTGAACAGAGAACGCGCCCGGGGCGTCGTTGTCGTAGATCGTCACGGTCGCGGTGCCGGGCGGGGAGACCGTCGCGCCGCCGGTCGGGTTGACCAATTCGACCACGAAGGTCTCGTTCCCCTCGACGAGGCTGTCATCGATAGCGGTGAAGTTGCAGGGCTTGAAACCACTCTCGCCGTCAGCCCAGGACAGGTTTTGCTCGGCCAGGGTGAAGTCGACGCCCGGCGTTGCGGTACCCTCCCCGGCCTTGAGGCGGCATGTCACGCTCACTGCGCCGGATGAGCCGCTGGTGCGGTAGACGGAGACGTAACTGGTGCCGTCGCTTTCGTTCACCGTCGGGCCGTAGAGGGAGAACGTGCCATAGGAATCGTTGTCGTAGATCGTCACGGTCGCGGTGCCGGGCGGGGAGACCGTCGCCCCGCCCGTGGGGTTCACCAGTTCGACCACGAAGGTCTCGTTCCCCTCCACCAGGCTGTCGTCGACCACCGTGAAGGTGCACTGCCGCTCGCCGGATTCGCCGTCGGCCCAGGACAGCGTCTGCTCGGCGAGCGTGAAGTCGTCGCCGGGCGTGGCAGTGCCGGTGCCGGTCTTGAGGCGGCAGGTCACGCCCACCGCGCCGGACGTCCCGCTGCTGCGGTAGACGGAGACGTAGCTGGTGCCGGCGCTTTCATTCACCGTGCGGTCATTGACGTAGAGGTACCCGTGGCTGTCGTTGCTGCCGATGCTCAACGTCAGGTTTGCCGGGCTGCCGACCGGGGCTCCGGAGACCGCTTCGAGCGCGAGGATGACGGTTTCATCGGATTCGACCGCGGTGTCATCGATGAGGGTGATGCGGCAGTACTTGGGCCAGTCGTCCCCGTCGGCCCATTCGAGCAGCTGGCTCGAGAACGTGTAGTCGCTGCCCGCCGTCGCCGAGCCGATGCCGAGGTCGACGCAGCGCACCGAGGCCGGGCCTTTAGCCCCGCCGTTTCGATGCACCGGGATGTCCAGCGTGCCGGCCGTCTCCGACGCGCTCGCGGTCGGCTGCTCGAACCGGATGATGCCCGGGTTGTCGTCGTCGAGGATGTCGTACGACGCACTCCTCGACCAGGAGGAGCCGACGGTGATGAAGATCATGAAGCCTTCCGTCGCCTCTGACAGCGTGTCGTCGACGAGGGTGACGTCGCAGTACGCGACCCGGTCGCCGTCCGCGAACGGCACCGGCGTCACGGAGGCGATATCCGCCGCCGTCGTTCCGTAGTGAGACAGGCTGCAGGAGACTGCGGCGGCCCCCGATGTTGTGTTTCGGAACACCGGGATGCGCACGGTCCCGGCGTCTTCGCGGAACGACCCGCCCGGGAGGCCGAGGGCATACTCCGCGGACGTCGTGTCGTCGTCCAGGATGGTCACGGTGTGAGTCGAGCCCCAGACAGGCGCTTGCCACGGGTAGCCGCTGAGGTAGAGCGAGTACTGACGAAAGCCGTCCGGCGCGGTGTTGCTGGCGACAGCGAGGCAGGATCCCGGACCGCCCGGCCAGTCGATGGTCCGCGCAGCCTGGCCGGGGGCAAACGCGAGGGCGAACCCCCACGGCGGGGAGTAGAAGTCAGCAGACGAGAGGCCGTAGATGGTCACGCTGCCCGCCTGCGAGATGTCGCCATCGCGGCGGACGGTAATGCAGAGGTTCGCGGCCTGCCCCTCGGTCGCCACCGAGTAGCGCTCCTCGAAGTAGTAGCGCGTCACCAGCGGGGTATCGGCGCCGGCGCGCCGTTCGCTGCCGGCGATCGGCAGCAGCAAGACGGTGAGGGCGACGAGCGCAACCGCCGCCCGGCGCATGAGCATCCTGTGCACGACACCCTCCTTCGTTTGGCGGCCCGGTTGCCGTCGTGTTGCGGGCCGGGGAAGGAATCGTAATGAGGACGGCCGCGTCACGTCAGCAGGTTTTCGGCCCCCGGCGCAAAGTCGACAACATTTGTCGCGAACGGCCGCCGCCGGGGCGGATAGCGGGGCGCTGCGCGATAATCCGCGGCATGACCGGCTTCGCCAGCGCCGCCCCCGGGCACGCCATCCCGGCCGACGACCCGACCCGCCGGCGCGTCATCATCGACCTCGGCTGCGGCACCCGGAAGAAGCCGGGCGCCATCGGGCTCGATATCGCGCGCGTGCCGGGGGTCGACGTCATCGCCGATGTGATGCGGCCGCTGCCGCTGAAGGACGATTCGGTCGATGAGGTGTACGCCTCGCACCTCATCGAGCACGTGGACGACGTGCTGGCGTTCATGGGGGAGGTGTGGCGGGTGTGCAAGCCGGGCGCGCTGGTGTACTTCCGCTTCCCGCACGGGTCGACGCCGTACCTGACGTGGAAGGACCCGACGCACCGGCGGGGCGTCTACCTGGCGATGTTCGAGTATTTCGACCCGACGACGCTGGACGGGCAGCTGTGGGGGTATTACCACCCGGCGAAGTTCAAGATCGAACGGCGGCGGCTGTGCTTCAATTTGAACGCGGATACGCGCCAGCCGGGGCGGGGGCGGCGGCTGGTGGGCGCGGTGCTGGACTGGCTGGCGAACCGGGACGAGCGGTGGCTGTACGTGTGCGAACGGTGGTGGGGGAACTGGGTGGGGATGGAGGAGGCGCACATCTGGCTGCGTGCGCTGAAGCCGGGGCGGTAGGGGGGATTCTGTCGCGTTGTTGTCGCGTTCGCGCGACGTATTGCGAAGCAGCCAGGGCACGCATAAACTCCCCCGCGACGCTCATCGGCGGGATTACCGTGCTCGAAGAACTGTTTTCGGAACTCGATGCGGCCCTGGGTGACCTCGACACGGCGGCACAGCGGTCTGCCAGGGCTGCCCGCGCCTCAGCGCGTGCGAGCCGCGAAGGCGAGATTGGACGCATCCGGCGGAGTATCGAGGCGGTCACCGCGGCACTCCCGCAGCTGACGGCCTCCCTCGAAGCGGCCCGCGAGCGGCTGAGCCGAGTGAGCACCGCGCTCGAGACGAACCCCGGCACACTGAAAGACGAGGTTCGCGAGCTCTCGTTGAAGCAGGGCTGGGAATGGCAGCCGACGGACCGGGAATCGACCGCCGTCGTCTTTCCCGTCATCGTCACGTTCAGCGGCGACGCCGTCCGGCTGGACCACAAACCGTTTCGCGGTCAGCGACCGAGCGCGGTCGTTGCGGGGATCCAGCGGGCGCGGGCGCGGTTTCGGGAGGACGCTTCGACGCAATCCATCCTGCGGGCTATCTACCGGGCCACGCTGTATGCCGCCGGGCAGGCCCAGCGCCGGCCCAGCCAGCGCGATGATTCGTTCTCAGCGGACGCAGGTGCGGTGTACGAGATTCTCTCGCTCAATAACCCCGAGTACACCGCGGCAGACTTCACGCGACACCTGTATCTCCTCGACCGGCGCGTGAACAACTCCATCGATGGCTACCGGCTCTCGCTCCCGGCGTCGACCGGCACCCGCGCGCGCACGCCGTTCCGCATCTACGGCCCGGACGGCTACGAGCACGTCTACTACGCGATCAGGTTCGAGAGGGTCGCTGATGCCTGACGTCCCGCTCGAAATATTGCGGCGCTCCCTGCGGGAAGAGTATTTCGAATCTTTCCTGCCGGCCGGTGGCGGCACCGTGAAGATTCTCGTCGCAGACGACCCGGTGCGGCGGAAGGCGCTCGACGACATCTCCGCCGATGCCGAGGCGGCCGGGGTCACCGTCTTCGACCTTACGGCCGACGACGTGCTGCTTCACAAGATGGATGCAGTGTGGTCCGCCATCGCGCGAAAGGTCGACTGGGACGGGCTCGTCGATCGGTATCTCCGAAGGATCTGCGCGGACATCGGTTTCCCGATGGATGACCCGGGGATTCCCTGCACTCTCGAACGGGTGTGCGCGACGTACGAAGTCGACCGCTCCCAGGTGACGACGGCGTACCAGGCCGCGGTGCGCGACCTCATCTTCCGCGACTATGGCCTGGACATCGATTACCGGAAGGCGATGACCGTTCTGGTTCACGGCGCATTCTCAGGTTCCGAGAATTTCCAGACATCTGTCGCAAAAATGTGGCTCGCCGGCGAAGACGTGTTAGCGCGAGATTTGCGCGAAATCCAGATTTTCCAACGTATCGATCGGACACGAGCGCGTTCGATTCTTTATTCTTTCATCAGGTCGCGTTTTCGCTTCGGCCTACCGACAGCTTTCGTTCTCGATGGAAGCCGATATTACACGGAACGGACCCGGCTTGGCACACTTCGTTTCACAAGACTTCAGCTCTTCGACCTGTTCGAGCTCGTTCGCGAGTTCATCGACGAAGCGGACAGGCTCCATGGCGCGGCCATCATCTTTACGTTTCCGCAGGATTTCGTTGAATCTGAGCGCCGGTCGTTCGACATCTACCGCGCACTCTACTCTCGGATAGCCGACGACGTCCGGGGACGCGATCGGGCCAATCCGTGCGCGGCGCTGCTGAGGGTAGCTCTGTGAACGACAACGCTATCGGTGCCCGCTGGGCTATCGAGGCGCTCCGCAACGGAGTCCCGAACCGCCACGCAGTGGCGCTCTTGGGGACGTTCCAGCAGCGGATCGAGGAGCGGTTTCGCCAGCAGGCCCTCGAGACTGCGGTTTCGCCAGGAACCCGCGGGTTTCTGGTGCGTGCCGATTTCGGAGCGGGGAAGTCACACCTCCTCTATGCCCTGCAGCAGATTGCGAGTGACCTGAGTTTCGCGACAGCCACGCTCGCCGTCTCGAAGGAGACGCCTCTGAGCTCCTTCCCCCGGACGGCACGAACGATCCTGCGGCAATTGCGCCTCCCGGATATGGAGGGAACCGGCTTGCCGGCGGCGGCGACCCGCGCGAAATTCCAGAGCGAAGACTGGCTCGACCTTCAGACCTGGGCTGACGGTCTCGAATTCGGCGGAGGCTGGTGGGGCGCGACGCTGGCGCTCTACGCAAGCCTCCGGGCGCAGCACGAGCTGTCCGACCGGGTCGTTCGCTTCTGGGGCGGCGATAACAATCTCACCGCCCGGGATCTGCGCAACGAGCTCCACCAGCGAGGCGTTTCGGGCATCCAGCAGCTCGGCCCGCGCCCGGCGGCTGGCGAGCTCGATTATCAGCGGCTGGCCTTCGCTTCCCGTTTCGTCCAGGGACTGGGCTTCAAGGGGCTCGTCGTCTTCCTCGACGAGGTCGAGCTCATCGCGCAATATCCCCGCCAGCAGCGCATCCAGGCGTACCGCAACCTGGCGGCGCTCCTGGGACAGACGGACCGGCCGGAGCTCGCAGAGGCAGCCCTCCTTGTCGTCGGCGCAGTTACCTCGGATTTCGACGATGCCGTTCTCCGCGGTAAGGAGGACTGGGAAGAGGTTCCCCGCATAGCGGATGTGAAGTATGGGCCTGAAGCGGCCGAAGCCAGCAAGGCCGGGATGGAGGCGATCCGCGCGGCTATCCCCCTCGCAACACCGGACGAAGCAGCTATCGCCCGCATCCGCGAGGTGGTGACAGACATCTACCGGCAGGCCTACGCCGGCTGGACGCCGCCGCCGGCCGACCACATCACGCTCTACGCTTCGACCCGGATGCGCGAACTCATTCGGCGCTGGATAACGTCGTGGGATCTTCAGCGATATTACGAAGGCCCCGCAGAGATCGAGGTCGAGGACATCGGATCGACTCCGACCGACGAATCCGAGGAGCTGACAGCAGGCGAGGAGGGTGGCGCAAGCGACAGCGGCCGGTGACAGTGAGGGCGTGAGGTTCGGCGGCCCCTACCGCGTCGCACCGGTCCCGGCTCGCAGTCCGGTCGCCCTCCTCCTCCCGGGCGCCGCGATCGGAGCGGTTGCGGCGTTCACGGCGTTCCGGTTCGAGGGGACGGCAGCCTTCGCGGACCCGGGCTGGGACCGCCACTACTACCTCGAGGCGGCCCGCGCCGGGCCGTGGAATTTCCACATCGCGCCGTATTGCTGGCGGGTGCTGGTCCCGCTGCTGGCCTGGGCGGCGCCGCTGCCGCTCCAGTGGACGTTCCTCGCGGCCGCGTTCGCCGGCGCGTTCACGGCCGGGGCGGCCACCTGGCGGCTGCTCCGCAGCGAAGGCCACCCGCCCGGGCTGGCGGCTGCGGGCGT
Source organism: Tepidiforma sp. (assembly GCF_026419595.1). Taxonomy (NCBI): domain Bacteria; kingdom Bacillati; phylum Chloroflexota; class Tepidiformia; order Tepidiformales; family Tepidiformaceae; genus Tepidiforma; species Tepidiforma sp. The sequence continues at coordinate 71,746 of NZ_JANZZD010000011.1, forward strand.
GCTGCTGCTCTTCGCGACCGGCTGGGGGCTCCGCTACCAGCTGGCGGATTTCTGGCTGCCGGATGCGGCGGCCTCGGGCGCCATCGCGCTCTGCCTGCTGTTCGCGGCGCGGGGCCAGCCGCGCGCGTTCGCGGCGGCGCTCTTCGCCGGCGCGTTGGCGAAGGAGAGCGCGCTCATCGCGGCCGCGCTGGCGCTGGCGTTCGCCGACCGCCTGCCGGGCAGCGGCCGCCGCCGGCTCGTGACGGGGGCGCTGGCGCCGCTGCCGGGTGTCGCGGCGGCAGTCCTCGTCCGGGTCGCCATCCCGGCGTGGAACGACGACGCGGGGTATGTGGCCTCGCTGCCGCCGGTCATCAGCCGCTTCCCGGAGATCGTGGCCCATTACGACTACCGCGCGCTGCTGCGGGAGGTGGGCTGGGAGCAGCGGGTGCTGGGGTTCGATGGCGGGCTCGCGCGGGCGCTGACGTTCGGGACGTTCGGGCCGCTCACGGCGGCGCTGGCGCTCGCCGGGGCAGCCGCGAAGCCGCGGCTGGCGGCCCGGCTGGCGCCGGTGCTGCTGCTCGCGTGGGCGCAGCTGCTGGTGGCGCGGGACACGGAGCGGCTCGTGGCGATGGCGGCGCCGGCGGTCTGCTGGCTCGCGGTCGAGGGAGCGGCCGCGGCCCGCCGGCGGGGGTTCGCGCGGCCGGCCGATGCCGCTCTCGCCGCGGCGGGGGCGTTCGCGCTCGCGCTGGCGAACGGCCGTGAGGCATTCGGCCTCGATCTCGCGGCGCAGGGGCTGCTCGCTGGGGGCGTGCTCGCCGCTCTGGCCTTCCGCCGCGGGTTCGAAGGTGCGCGCCCGTGCGGCGGCGTCAATCCTCGAGGATGAAGGTCACCTTCATGTTGACGCGGTACTCCTTGATGGCGCCGTCTCCGACGCTGACCGTCTGCTCCTGGACCCAGGCGCCCTTCACATTGCGGAGGGTCTTGTTCGCGCGGTCGATACCCTTCTTGATGGCGTCTTCGAAGGAGACGGGCGAGGCGGCGGTGATCTCGGTGACGCGTGCGACGGACATGGCGGACCTCCACCGTGGTATCGCGCTCATTATGCTCCCGGATGGCAAGGGGCCCGTGGCCGAACGGTGCGGGCTGGCGGGTGCGAACGGCCGTTTCCGGCTGCGAGGGGCTGGACCGTTAGGCGGACGCGGGCGACACTTGCCACCGAACCGAAGGGGAGTAGCCCCGCGCGCGTCATCGACATGCTCCCGCCGCGGCGGGCGGTGGCGCGGCCCGGTCGCCCGGGCGGGCGAGACTTTCGGCCAGCACACCGTGGTGTGCCGGCCGAGGGTGCTCCCCGCGAGAGCCGGCACACGAGGAGTTCGTGATGTCGGCGTTTTTCGTTTCTACGGCCCTGATTTTCTTCGCCGAGCTGGGCGACAAGTCGCAGCTGGTGGCGCTCTGGTTCGCGACGCGTTACCGGTGGTGGATCGTGCTGGCGGGGGTGAGCCTCGCGACGCTGGTGGTGCACCTGGGGTCGGTGGCGCTGGGGCTGGCGTTCGATGAGCTGCTGCCGGAGCGGTGGCTGCTCACCATCGTGGGCGTCTCGTTCTTCGCCTTCGCGGCGTGGAGCCTGCGGGGCGACACGCTGGAGGAAGAGCCGGGCGAGCCGCGCCTGGGGAAGCGGTTCGGCGCCTTCGGGGTCGTGACGGCGGCGTTCTTCCTCTCGGAGCTGGGCGACAAGACGATGCTGGCGACGGTCTCGCTGGCAGGGCGGGAGGCGAGCGCGGTGGGCGTGTGGCTGGGTTCGACGTTGGGGATGGTGCTGGCCGACGCGGTAGCGATCGGCGCGGGGGTGCTGGCGGGGAAGCGGCTGCCGCAGCGGGCGATTGCGGTGGTGGCGGCGGCGCTGTTCGCGGTATTCGGCGCGTGGGCGCTCTGGTCGGCCTGGGGGTGACCGGCTTCAGCCCCGGCGGCGGATGGCGAGGGCGGAGACAACTCCCGAGTTCTTCGTTAGAATTCGCGGCCCATTTCGCCTCGAGGAGTCATCATGTCGTCGCCTTCGTGTCCGCAATGCGGCGGAATGATGGGGCTCAGAACTGCCCGAAAGGGCTCGAACGCAGGGAGTCAGTTTTGGGGCTGTACACGCTATCCCGACTGCAAGGGCACGCGGCCGTATGACGAGAACGAGAGCGGCGAGCCCACTGATCGACAGCGGGCCAGCGGCGACATCGCGCCCGAGGAACTCCCCCATGTGGTGGAGATCGCCTCGCTGTACCCGGAACTCCAGGGCCGGCTTTACCAGGCGGTGGGACTGCCGCAGCGGTTCGTCGAACGGGTGCATGATGCGGACGTGCCGATGCGGCTCCGCCGGGCCGCGGGCCAGTGGCGGCTCGACCTGCCGGAGCCCGGGCCGCGGTCGGAGGACATCCGGGACCAGTTCGGCACCCTGATCGCGGTCGTCGAATCGATCCTCACCCGCGGCGCTATCACCTTCGTCGACCCGGCGATCGAGGAGGCGCTCCCGGACCCGCCGAGGGAGCTGGCGACCGATGACGACATCACCGGCGCTGTGGAGGAGCTCGCCGCAGCGCCGACGATCCCGTTTCGGCCGCGGACGGACCTGCCCTTGTGGGGAGAGGGCCGCCGATCTGCCGAGTGGTTCTTCGAGCGCGGCTTCGACCGCCAGGGCTGGACGATCGTCCCGCGCGTCGCCGTCCACCCTGTCTTCGCGGAGCCGGGCGCGAACCGGCCCCCGGAGCTGCCGATCGTGCTCGCGCACCCATCCATCGAGGTCCTCACGGCGGTCGACGTGAGCGGCGCACTCACCGGGCCAGGCGGAGCTGACTGGCGATCGTGGTTCGACCGGCGGCTCATGGAGGTCATCCCGGGCGGCGGCGACCTGGCGCGGATGGCGCGGGTCGAGGAGGTCCTGCGGCGCGCGGGCAGCCGGCCGCGGAAGGAAGAGCCGCTGACGGACCTGCGACTTGCGCGCTTCGGCCACCAGGTGCAGATCGCCGTCTTCGAAGCGTTCCGGGCCGGCTTCTTCCCGAACCCCGAGCACTGGGAGGTGGCCGTCCTCCCGCCGCAGCGGCTCGTGGATGAAGCCGCGGAACACGTCGAGCTCGTCCTGTCGGCGGCCGTGGAAGGGCTGGCCGAGCTGGTCTACCGGGTCGCGTGCCTGCATGAGTTGCCGCTCTCGCGGCCGACCACACGGGTCCACACGACTCCCGCGAGGGGCGCGCCCGGTGCCGCCGTGCTCGTCTCGGCGGGGCAGCCGCAGGCCGCGCTGCCGCCGCCGGTCGCGGGCCTGCCGCGATTCGTCATCCACGACCTCCCGCTCGGGATCAACGTCGCGGCCCCGATATCGACGGCGCGAGCCGTCCGGGCAACCGCACCGGCCCGGGAGCACGCGGAGTGGATGCTCCGGTACATCTTCCGCAAACAGGGCTTCTGGGAAGGACAGTGGGAAACGATTCAGCGGACCCTGCAGGGGAAGGACACGCTCGTCCTTCTGCCCACCGGAGGCGGGAAGTCGATCGCCTTCCAGCTCGGGGCGCTCTGCCTGCCCGGCGTGTGCATCGTGGTCGACCCGATCGTGTCGCTGATCGAAGACCAAATCGACAACCTTCGACGGGTCGGCATCGACCGCGCGATCGGCATCAGCAGTCTGATCCGGGAGCGGCAGGAGCGGGAAGCTGCCGTGAATGCCATGGCCCAGGGGCGTTACCTCTTCTGCTATGTCGCCCCGGAGCGGTTCCAGATTTCGACGTTCCGCGATGCGCTGCGCACCCTCACGGCTATCGTCCCGGTCTGTTCCGTCGCGATCGACGAGGCGCACTGCGTCTCCGAGTGGGGACACGATTTCCGGACGGCGTACCTGAATCTCGGCCGCATCGCGCGGGACTACTGCCAGAAGGACGGCAAAGCCCCGCCCCTCGTAGGCCTGACCGGCACCGCGAGCTACATCGTCCTCCGCGACGTCCAGAACGAGCTCCAGATCAGGGACTTCGAAGCGCTGGTGACGCCCACCACCTTCGACCGGCCGGAGCTGAAGTTCGAGGTGCTGCGGTGCGCCTCCGACGAGAAAGTGAACCGTCTCGTGGGAGTCCTGAACTCGCTGCCGTCACGGTTCGGGATGACACCCGGCGCTTTCTTCGACCCGCGCCGGCCGAAGCCGGCAGCGGGGCTCATTTTCTGTCCTTTCGTGCAGGGGCCGTTCGGGATTCGCTCGATTCACGAGGAGGTCGAGAAGCGGCTGAGCGGCAAATTCGGCATCTATGCTGGGCAGCTCCAGGACGACGAAAAGCGGAGCAACGCCCGGGACTTCAAACGGAGCCGGGTGCACGGGCTCGTGTGCACGAAAGCCTTCGGCATGGGCATCGACAAGCCGAACATCCGCTACACGATCCATACAGGCCTCCCGGAGTCGATCGAAGCGTTCTACCAGGAGGCCGGGCGCGCCGGGCGCGACCGGGGCCGCGCGTATTCGTTCATCCTGCTCTCCGATGAACAGCAGGGCGTCAACCGGCAGCTCCTCGACCCGAACACGACCGTCCAGGATATCGAAGCAACCCAGCAGAATCGCCGGAGGTACGGCACCGACGACGACGTCAGCCGGGCGCTCTGGTTCCACCTGCAGGCGTTCAGGGGGCGCGAGCAGGATCTCCAGACGACGCGGGTGGTGCTGGAGCTCCTGGGCGAGACCGGGTACGCGCGAGCAACGTCGCTGCAGTGGAGGGGGCAGGACCCGAAACGCTTCCGTGTGAGGGCGACCGGGGACCCCGGGAAGGACGGGGACGCCGTCCGCTCGGCGATGGAGAAGGTGCTCCATCGGCTCGTCGTCCTCGGCGTGGTCGCCGATTACACGGTCGATTACGCGCACAGTGCGTTCGAAGTGAAGGTCGCCGGCGCCGACGCAGGCACGGTCCGGGACCGACTCCTGCAGTACGTGCGCGGGTACCAGGCAGGCCTCGTGCGGGGGTACGCGGAGCGGCTCGATACGGCAGCGGAACGTCCCTGGGACGAGTTCGTCCTGTACGCGTGCGAGCTCCTCATCGACTTCATCTACGAGCACATCGAACGGGCGCGGCGCCGGTCGCTGCAGGAGATGCTCGAGGCGGCCTCTGCCGGCGACGGCGAGGCGCTGCGGGACCGCATCCTGAACTACCTGACCACCACCGAGTACGACGACTACCTGGTCCAGATGGTGAACGCGGTGACCGAGCAGGAAGAGCACGATGCGATGACGGGGCTGTTCGAGCTCATCGTGGCGCCGCTCGACGCTGAGCGCGTCCGGGGCGCGGCGGGCCGGTACCTCACCTCCTATCCCGACCAGCCCGCCCTGCTGATGGTGCGCGCCGCAGCCGAAGCCCTCGCGCGGGAACCGGACGGCGTAGCGGTGCGGCAGAACCTGACCGCCGCCCTCCAGTTCGGGCGGACCCGCTACCTGTACGACGACGGGCGTCTCGCGCGCCTTGCGGGGACGGCAATCGGGCTCGTCGCGGGGCGGAAACCGGACATGGCGCGCCGGATGGCCCTCGAGGCCGCGCGCGCCCAGGCCGACCAGCCGGAATTCGTCCGGGAACTGGCGCGGGTCATGCCCGAGGTGACCGCCGTGCCGGCGGCGCTGGTGCTGGCCGAACGACTCGCTGCGAGAGTCGACCACATCTTGAAGGCAGGGTGATCGATGACGATCGAAGAAGAACTGGCGAAGTTCCTCACGCTCGAGGAGGCCGTCGCCGGCCTGGCGGACCGGCTCGAGCAGCTGCGCTCCGAGACCGAACGGTACGACCAGGCGCGCGGGCACCTCGACGACGCTGCCCGGCAGCTCGACACGCTCATCTCCCGCCTCTCCGAGGTCACGAGCGGCGTCGGGAGCGTGATCGAGACGCTGCGGAGCATCGATACCGCGGCGCTGCTCGTCGGACAGGAGGAAATCGCGGGGCGTTTCGCGGCGGTGGAATCCGGATTCGCCGAGGCGCGGGCGCAATCGGGAGCGCTCCAGGCGGCGTTCGAGGCGACGGGGCAGTCCGTCGTCGAAGCGGTGGGAGCTGTTCGCAGTGCGCTCGACAGCCTGCCGGCTCAGCTCGCAGGGGTCGAAGAAGCGTTGACGGGAAGGCTCGATGCCCTCGACGCCCGGTCCAGCGCGGCCGAGGAACGGCTCGCCGGCCTCGCTGCGGGAAACGGCGCGTCGATCGAGGCCCTCGCCGGAAAGCTCGAGCGGTTCGAATCGAGCTCCAGCACCGCCCTGGAAGACCAGCGCGCACTGATCCTCTCCAGCGCGGCGGAGACCGCAAAGAACGTTCGGTCATCACTGGAGTCATTTGCCACGACCGTCAGCGAGGGGACGAACCGGCTGGAGGCCGCTGAAGCCGCCACGAGGCAGGAGCTCCAGACGGCCATCCGTCAGCTCCAGGGAAGGGTCACGATCGGTTTCGGGGCCCTCGGAGCCCTGGGCATCGCGACACTGGTAGCGGCGCTCATCCGCTGACCGGCTTCAGCCCCGGCGGCGGATGGCGAGGGCGGAGAGGGCGATCGAGCCGAGCGCGAAGAGCGCCATGACGGCCAGCGAGGTGCCGAGGTGCGTCCCGGGCAGGTCCGTCGATGTGGCGCGGATGGCATCCGCGGCGTAGGTCGGCGGGGCGAACCGGGCCGTCTCGCGCAGCGCGGCGGGCAGCTGCTCGCGCGGCATCAGCACGGGCGCGAAGAAGAGTACGTAGAAGATGATGAGCTGGGTGAGGGCGTTCGTGAGCTGCGGGTGGCGCGAATACACCGCCATGGCGATGCCGACGCCGGCGAGCGAGCCGACGCCGAGGAGAATCGCCACCGGCAGCAGCGGGTGCAGTTCGAGCGCGAGGTCGTACCGCCACGCGCCGACGGCGAGGCAGAAGAAGATGCCCGGCAGCGCCATGACACCCACGGCGGTGACCAGCGCGAGCAGGTAGGCCTCGCGGCTGATCGGCATGCTCAGGTAGTAGTCGAGCCGCCCTTCGTGCTTCGACTGGGCGAGCAGCTGGGAGAGCATGACGAGCCCCATGGTGACGACGCCCTGCGTCGCGGTGCCGGTGACGATGTAGAGGGCCGTCGATTCGGTGATGCCGGGGATGAGGTAGCCGAAGCCGAAGACGAACCCGACCATGAAGCCGATCTGCACGGCGGCGATGATGGGGACTTCGCCGCGCATGCTGCGCAGCTCCATCGAGACGAGGTCACGGTACTGGCGGAGGAAGGTCACGCGGTGGCTCCTTCGATGGCGAGGCCCGGCCCGGGGCGGCCCGCGGCGGCGGGGGCCATGGCGGCGGCGTAGATGTCATCGAGCGTGGGCGGACCGATGCGGAAATCGAGCACCGTCCCGAGTTCGCGCAGGCGGCTGACCCAGGCGGCGACCCGGGGCAGGTCAGCGGCGTCGAAGAGGTAAGCGCCGGCGCCGTCCGGGACGAGCGCGGGGTGAGGCGTGAGGGTGCCGGCGGCCGCGAGCTCGAGCCGGAGGCGTTCGGTGACGATGCTGCGGAGGGCGGCGGGCGTCCCTTCGCGGACGATGCGGCCGGCGTTCATGATGGCGAGCCGGTCGATGACGCGCTCGGCCTCGGCGAGGTTGTGGGTGACGAGGAGGATGGTGGCGCCCCCGCGGCCGAGCTCGCTGATGAGCTCCCAGAGCAGCACGCGCCGGAGGGGGTCGACGTCGTTCGTGGGTTCATCGAGCACGAGCAGGCGCGCGGGGGCGGCGATGGCGGCGGCGAACCCGGCCAGCCGGCGCACGCCGCCGGAGGCGCTGCGCATGGCGGTGCCGCGGAAGGGGCCGAGGTCGAGCCGCTCGATGAGCCGCGCGGCGGCGTCGCGGGCGGCGCGGGGCGGGATGCCCCGGAGCCGGGCGGCGAACTCGATCGTCTCGGCGACGGTGAGCGACTGGAGGTCGAAGGTGCCCTGCGGGAGGAAGCCGATATTCCGGCGGGCGAAGCCCGGGTCGGCGACGATGTCGACGCCGTCGAGGGTGATGGTGCCGGAGGTCGGCCGGGCGAGGCCGAGCACCTGGCGGACGAGGGTCGTCTTGCCGGCGCCGTTCGGGCCGAGGAGGCCGAAGATTTCGCCGGGCCGGAGCTCGAGGTCGATGCCGGCGTTGGCGAGGGTGCCGTTGCGGTAGCGCTTGGTGACGCCGCGGAGGGCGAGGACGGGCGGCGCGCTCATGCGGCGGCCCCGGCGGGCGCGGCGGCGCGGGCGAGGAGGGATTCGAGCGCGGCGAGGGCGGCCTCGATGTCGGCCGGGTCGGCGCCTTCCCGGGCGGCGCGGGCGAGGCCGCCGATGGCGGCGGCGGCAGCGGCGGCCGTGCCCCGGAGCGGGAGGTCGCGGGGGATTTCGCAGAAGGCCATGGCGACGAGCAGGGCGGCGGCGGCCCGGTCCATGAGGTCATCGAACGGGGGCAGCGGCGCCGCGCCATCGCGGACGGCAGCGACGAGGCAGCGGGCGTGGGCGAGCAGCTGGCAGAGGTGGGGGTGCGGGCGTTCGGTCATGTCTCAACTCCTGCTGCCGTATCTTAAGGACGAGCTCGCGAAAGTCAATGTCTTGCTTGCAATTTCTGATGCGACGGCAGAGGGCGAACGTTGACGGGGGCTGGCGTAGGCTGTGGGGCCATGACGTCCGCGACGACGCCGGGCCGCGCCGGCGAGGTGGCGCGCTACTTCTTCCGCCTTGGGTGCATCGCCTTCGGCGGGCCGGCCGCGCACATCGCGCTGATGCGCCGCGAGCTGGTCCGCGAGCGGGGCTGGGTAAGCGACCAGGAGTTCCTCGACATGCTGGGGGTGACGAACCTCATCCCCGGCCCCAATTCGACCGAGATGACGATGCACCTCGGCCACCGGCGCGCGGGGATGGCCGGCCTCTGGCTGGGCGGCCTGCTCTTCTTGCTCCCGGCGGTGGCGATCGTGACGGCGCTCGCCTGGGCCTACGTGCGGTACGGGACGACGCCCGCCGGCGAGGGCATCCTGCTGGGGGCGCAGCCGGTGGTGCTGGCGCTCATCCTCCACGCGGCGTGGGGACTGACGGGGGCGGCGTTCCGCGGCCTCGAGTCCGTGATCGTCATCGCGGCCGTCACGGGGCTCGCCCTCGCCGGCGTGAGCGAAGTCGCGCTGGTGCTGGGCGCGGGCGTGTATTCGGCCGCGGCCTGGGCGCTCGTGCACGCGCTCACGCGCTCCGCGCGGCGGCAGCTGCCGGAGCTGCCGCGGGCCGGCGGCCACTGGTGGCGGCTGCCCCGCCAGCGGAAAGATGGACCCGGCCGGGGCCGGCGGTCCCGCGTCTGGCTGCCGCCGCTCGCGCCCGGCCCGGCGCTGGCGGCTGCCGGCGGCGCCGCCGGGGCGACGACGCTCGGCATCTTCCTCGGCTTCCTGAAGATCGGGGCGGTGCTGTACGGGAGCGGCTACGTGCTCGTCTCGTTCATGCGTGACGAGTTCGTCCAGCGGCGGGGCTGGCTCACGGAGGCGCAGCTGCTGGACGCGATCGCGGCCGGGCAGGTGACGCCGGGGCCGCTCTTCAGCTCGGCGGCGTTCGCGGGCTACGTGATGGACGGCTTTGCGGGGGCGCTCGCGGCGGCGGCCGGCATCTTCCTGCCGTCGTTCCTGTTCGTGATGCTGGCGGCGCCGTTCGTGCCGCGGCTGCGGCGGTGGCGGCTCTCCGCGGCCTTCCTCGATGGGGTGAACGCCGCGGCCTGGGCGCTCATCGTAGTCGTCAGCGTGCAGCTGGCGCGGGAGGTGCTCACCGGCCCGTTCGCGTGGAGCCTCTTCGCGGCCGCCCTCGGCGCGGCGGTCGCGACGCGGATCAACTCGGCATGGCTGGTGCTCGGCGGCATCGCGCTCGGCCTCGCCTGGACGGCGGCGGGCTGAACGCAGCAGCGGGCCGGCTCAGCGCTCGTTCGCGCGCATCTTCCAGTAGTCGCTCAGGGCGATGCGGATGACTTCGAGCGCCCGCTCCCGGCCTTCGAAGGGGTCGACGACGACCTCCTTCTCCTCAAGCACCTTGTAGTCGATGAAGAAGCGCTGGATTTCGGCCACGAGGTGGGGCGGGACGTCTTCCAGCTTCCGGATGTGGCTGAAGGCCGGGTCGTGGGAGTGGACGCCGAGGATCTTCTCATCGGCCTTGCCGCCGTCGCGCATGTGCATGACACCGACCGGCCGGACGTAGACGAGCGTCATCGGGACGACGGGCTCCTGGCCGAGGACGAGGACATCGAGCGGGTCGCCGTCGTCGCAGAAGCTGCGGGGGATGAAGCCGTAGTTGGCGGGGTAGCGGACGGAGCTGGAGAGCACGCGGTCCAGCTTGAGGATGCCGCTCTTCTTTTCGAGTTCGTACTTGTTCTTGCTGCCTGCGGGGATTTCGATGACGACGGGAAGCTCGGACTCGATCTTGTCGGGGTCGACGGCGATGTCGTGCCAGGGATGCATCGGTGCGCGGCTCGCTTCCGGGTGAGATGTCCCGAGTGTCGCACCGGGCGAATCTCGGCGCGAGTGACGTGACAGGCACCTGTTGGAGCTGCGGCGGCATGCTGCCAGCGTGGGGGCATGACGACACTGGCTGATTTTCGCGAACGGATGCGCATCGACCTGCAGGACCCCGACGGAGAGCGGTGGACGGACGCGGCGCTGGACCGGCACTTCGGACGGGCGCTGGCCGAGCTTTCGCGGGCGGCCCCGCGGGAGGCGCGGCTGACGGCGGCGACGGCGCCGGGCAGCCGGGAGCTGAGCCTCGCGGGCATCCCCGGGCTGCTCGGCGTGGCGCGGGCGGAGTACCCCGCCGGGCTCGAACCGCCGGCCTTCCGCCGCTTCGCCGTCTTCGGCAGCCTGCTGCGGTTCGAAGACGGGCCGCTGCCGGACGGGAGCGACTGCCGGCTCTGGTGCCGGCTGCTCCACGAGGCCGACGACGCGGGTTCGACGCTGCCGGCCGCGCTGGAGGACATCGCGGTGCTGGGGGCGACGGCGTTCGCAGCGGCGGAGGCGGCGAGCGGCACGCTCGAGCGGCTCACGCTGAACGCCGGCACGGCGGCGGCCTACGCCGCCATGGCCCGGGAGCGGGAGACGGCGTTCCGCCAGCTGCTGCGGGAGCTGGGCGGGCGCGGGCGGCTGCGCGCCCGGCGCGCCGGCGCCCCCTAGCCCTTCCGCAGGTGGAGGAGTTCGCGCACCCCGAGGTCTTTCACTTCGTAGACGTGGGTGGCGACGCCTTCGACGATGCCGGGGTCGTGGCTCGCGCAGAGGATGGTGCCGTCGTAGGCCTGCAGGGCTTCGATGAGCTTGCGGCGGGTGGTGCGGTCGAGGTGGTTCGTCGGCTCGTCCAGCAGGAGGACGTTCGTCGGCTGGAGGAGGAACTTCGCGAGCGCGACCCGGCTCCGTTCGCCGCCGGAGAGCACCCGGATCGGCTTGAAGACGTCGTCACCTTTGAAGAGGAATTGGCCGAGGACGGTGCGGAGGCGGACTTCCGGCTCGTGGGGGGCGACGGAGCGGACCTCCTCGAGCACGGTGCGGTCCATGGCGAGGGCTTCGTCCTGGTGCTGGTCGTAGTAGCCGAAGCGGGCGCGCTCGGCCCATTCGACGGACCCCTCCGTGGGGGCGATGAGGCCGGCCGCGATTTTCAGCAGGGTGCTCTTGCCGCCGCCGTTCGGGCCGACGAGGACGACTTTCTGGCCGCGCTCGATGTGGAGGTTGACGTCGACGAGCACGAGGTGGTCGCCGTAGGCGTGGCCGACGTGGCGGAAGACGAGGACGTCGCGCTCGGTGCGGCCGTGGGCGCTGATTTCGAAGTGGACTTCGGCCTCCTTCTTCGGCCGTTCGATGCGCTCGACGCGGGCGAGCTGCTTTTCGCGGGACTGGACCTGCGCGGCTTTGGTGGCCTTGGCGCGGAACCGTTCGATGAAGCGCTCCTGCCGGGCGAGTTCGCGCTCCTGCCGGGCGGCGGCCTGGTCGAGCGCCTGGAGCTTCGCCGCCTTCTGCTTCTGGAAGGCGGTGTAGTTGCCGGTGTAGCTCTCGATGGTCTTCTCGCGGAGGTCGAGGATGCGGGTGGCGAAGCGGTCGAGGAACTCGCCGTCGTGGGTGACGACGAGGATGGCGGCGTCCCATTCGGTCAGCTCCTCTGCGAGCCAGTCGCGGGCGCGGGCGTCGAGGTGGTTCGTCGGCTCATCGAGGAGGACGTTTTCGGGCCGGCGGACGAGGACCTTCGCGAGGGCGATGCGCATCTGCCAGCCGCCGGAGAATTCGCTGCAGCGCTTCTGCCAGTCGGCGGGTTCGAAGCCGAGGCCGTCGAGGACGCGGCCGATGCGGGCTTCGATGCGGTAGCCGTCGAGCGCTTCGAACCGTTCGAAGAGGCGGGCCTGCTCGTCGACGAGCGCATCGAGGTCGCCGTCGCCGGCTTCGATGGCGGCGGCGACGCGGGCGAGTTCGCGCTCGATGGCGCTGGCATCGGGGAACGCGCGCCAGAGCTCCTGGAGGAGGGTGTTGTCGTCGTCGAGGTCGGCCTCCTGGCGGAGGTAGCCGAGGCTGCCGCCGGTGTAGCCGGCGCGGCCGGCATCGGGCTGTTCGAGGCCGGCGATGAGGCGGAGGACGGTGGATTTGCCCGCGCCGTTGGGCCCGACGAGCCCGACGCGCTCGCCTTCGCTGACGGTGAAGGTGACATCGCGGAGCACCTCTTTGGCGCCGAACGACTTCGAAACGTGGTCGCAGAAGAGCATGGGGACAGGGTGAGGGTAGCAGGAGTTGGGAGGGAAGCGGGAACCGGGAAGCGGGAGGCGGGAACCGGGAAGCGGGAAGCGGGAGGGCGCGTGAATTCGGAGGTCCGGGTGGGCCTCACCGGCCCTCCGCGGGGACGGAGCCCCGCGGCTACGGAGTTGGGAGTTCGGAGACGGGAGACGGGAAGCGGGAACCGGGAGGCGGGAACCGGGAACGGGGAACGGCGAACGGCGAACGGGGAGCATCAACCTCCAACCTTCAACCTCCAACCTCCAACCTCCAACCTCCAACCTCCAACCTCCAACCTCTCCCTCTCTCCCTCCTCCCCCGTTCCCGCCTCCCGGTGTACCTTGCGGGGCACGAGATTCGAGGGGCGTTCGGCCCCGTGGAGGTTGGTCCGGTGAAGTTCGAGGACGTGAAGAAGGTCGGCTGCCTGGGCGGCGGCATCATGGGCGGCGGCATCGCCCAGGTCGTGGCGCAGGCGGGCTACGAGGTGGTGGTCCGCGATATCAGCGACGAGGCGATTGCGAAGACCCGCCACGCCATCGAAGACGGCAAGTGGGGCATGAAGCGCGCAGTCGAGCGCGGCAAGCTCGGCTTCGACGACGCGCTGGCGGCGATGGCCCGCATCAGCTACAGCACCGACCTCGCTGCCCTCGCCGACTGCGACGTCATCATCGAGGCGATCCCGGAGAAGCTCGACCTGAAGCAGCAGGTCTTCGCCGAGCTCGACCGGCTGGCGAAGCCCGAGGCCATCTTCGCGACGAACACGAGCGGCTTCTGCATCCAGGACGTGGCGCGGGACGTTTCCGACGCCCGGAAGGAGCGGTTCATCGGGATGCACTTCTCGAACCCGGTGACCGTGATGCGGATGTGCGAAGTGATCTGGACGCCGCAGAACAGCGAGGAGGTCATCGCGACCGCGCGGAAGCTGGCCGAGGCCGCCGGCAAGGAGGTCTCGATGGTGAAGGACACGCCGGGGACGTACGGCTTCATCCTGAACCGGGTGTTCGCGGCCGCCTACCGCGAGGCGCGCGCCATCGTCGAGGCCGGCATCGCCACGCCGGAGGACGTCGACAAGGCGATGATCACCGGGCGCAACTGGCCGTCCGGCTTCTTCGGCGGCCGCGGCGGCATCGGCAAGGAGTGGTGACGGGCCTCAGCTGATGGCGGGGACGCCCAGCTCTTCGAGCAGCTTCCGGACCCGGCCTTCGATGTCGGCGACGATCGCTTCGACGACTTCGCGCGGCTGGCCCGCCGGGTCCGGCACCTCCCAGTCCATGTACCGCTTGCCGGGGTAGATGGGGCAGGCGTCGCCGCAGCCCATCGTGATGACGACGTCGGCGGCGCGGACCAGTTCGTCGGCGAGCGGCTTCGGGAACTCCTGCGAGAGGTCGATGCCGCGCTCGGCGAGGATGGCGACGACGGCCGGGTTGATCTCATCGGCCGGGTCGGAGCCGGCGGAGCGGACCGCCACGGCGCCCCCGCTGAGCTGCGCCGTGAGCGCCGCCGCGATTTGCGAGCGGCCGGCGTTGTGGACGCAAACGTAGAGGACTTCGGGCCGGTCCTTCGTCACGAGGCCCTCCGCCTGCGCGAGGGCGCGGAGCCGTTCACGCGTGTAACGGTGCACGAAGACGGGCACGAAGTCGAGCAGCCGGGCGCGGCCGCGGATGGCATCGAACGATTCGTTGACGTACCGCTCGATGGTTTCGATGGAGAAGATGCCGGCGAATTCGCGGGCGAGCGCTTCGGCTTCGCGGCGGATGCGGAGGCGGAGTTCGCCTTCCTCGGCAGGGGTGAGCGAGAGGGCAGCCATGGGTCAGCTCCTTTCGGGTGGTGGCGGCGGCGCGCCGGGGCGGAGGAGGTCGTAGGCGAAGGCGGCGAGCACGGCGCCGAGCGCGGGGCCGAGCCAGTAGACCCAGTGGGCATCCCACGCGCCAGAGGCGACGGCCGGGCCGAAGCTGCGCGCCGGGTTCATCGAGGCGTTGGCGACCGGCCCCCAGCCGGTGGCCGCCATCGCGACGTAGCCGCCGATGGCGATGGCCGCGAGCGCGCCCTGCGCCCGCGCATCGGTCGCGACGGAGAAGACGACCAGGGCGAGGAAGAAGGTGAGGACGATTTCTGAGGCGAGGGCGGCATCGGCGCCGCCGAGGCGCGGCAGGCTGGCGCCGGCATCGGCGTGGTCACCGACGATGGCGACGACGGCGAGGCCGGCGAGCGCCGCGCCGGCGAGCTGGGCGGCGATGTAGCCGGCCGCGCGGCCGGGGCGGATGCGGCGCGTGGCGGCGAAGGCGGCCGTGATCGCCGGGTTGATGTGGCAGCCGGAGACGTGGCCGAGCGCGAAGATCATCGCCATCACGATGAAGCCGAAGCTGAGGCCGATGCCCACGCCGCCGACCGCGCCGCCGGAGGCGGCATCGACGGCCATCGAGCCCGGCCCGGCGAAGACGAGCGCGAACGTGCCGAGGAACTCGGCCAGGTACGGCGCAGCCTGTTCGCGGGACACGCGGTCGAACTCTCCTGCGGAAAGGTTAACGGGAGATGAGCAGCGGGCCGCTGAGCAGCCGCTGCCGTAGCATGGGGACGGTGATCGGGCGCGACGACCTCATCAAGTACGTGGTGAACGTGCAGGCGCGGACGTACGAGGCGTTCGAGCGGCTGCGCGACGAGCACCTCGAGTGGCGGCCGGCGCCCGGCGAATTCTCGGTTGCGGAGCTGGCGCTCCACATCGTGGCGGCGCGGCGGATGAACCTGCTCGCCATCGAAACGGGCGCGCCGCGCTACCCGGGCCACGAACCGACGCCCGGGCTGACGGCGGACCGGCTGCGGGAGCTCTGCCTCCGCTCGGGGAAGAAGACGGTCGCCGTGCTCGCGCGGGCCGACCTGGAGCGGACCATCGGCAACCTCGCGGGCGACCCATTCCCGGCGTGGAAGCGGGTGCTGGGCGGGCTGGTAGAGCACGAGGTGCACCACCGGAGCCAGCTCTGTTCGTACCTCGCGGCGCTGGGGACCGAGCCGCCGGCGCTCTTCGGCCTGCGGGTGGAAGCGCTGCCGCGCTAGGAGGGCCGGAGCGCGCGGGCGAGGGCCCGGAGCAGCGGCAGCCGCTCGCCCGGGATGTCTGCATCCAAACGTTCGATGATGGCAGCTGACCGCCAGGCGCGCGCAACGTCCGGCGGCGCGGGAACAGAGCGGCGGTATGCGGCGGCATACTGCGCAGCGAAGAGCCGGCGGCCGGCCGCCGCGAGGATTCGCTCGGCGCGGGTCGCCCCCGGCGGCAGGGCGCCCAGTTCGAGGAGGACCAGCGTCCGGGCGTGGCTGGCGAGCGGGTCGCCCTGGTAGACGTCGGCGAAGTCGATGAGGACCGGCCCTGCCGGGGTCATCATCACGTTGCCCGGGTGGAAGTCAGCGTGGACGAGGCGGTCTCCGCCGGGAAGCGCGGACAGGTGGGGCCGGGCCGCCGCGCGGACGCGTGCGGGGACGCGCGGCGACGATGCGAGCACCTCGAGCACCCGCTCGCGCCACCCCGGGAAGCCGCTGCCGTCGGCGCGCGTGAGGTGGGCGTGGATGGCGGCGAACTGCCGCGCCAGCGCCGGCAGCCGCCAGGGGCGTGCTGCCGCGACGTCGAGGAGGTCGCGGCCCTCGACCCGGGCCATGATGAGCCCGGGCCGTCCATCGATGACGGTAACGCCCTCGACGGCGGGCACGGGCACCCCCGCTGCGGCGGCAGCGCGGAGCGCCGCGGCCTCCCGTTCGAACGGCGCAAGGGGTCCCGGCCTGCGCGCGAGCTTCACCACCCGGCGCGCATCGAGCGCGAACACTTCGGCGGCGCGCCCCTGCCCCAGCCGGGGGAGCGCGCCGGGGTCGATGGTCACCCGCCGGTGTGGCGGGCGATGAAGGCGCCGGCCGCCTTCACGGCCGCGTGCGCCTCCGGCAGCATGCCGAAGATCTGGAAGACGTGGAACATCTCCGGGTACGGCTCGAAGGCGACCGGCACGCCGGCTTCGACCGCCCGGACGGCGAGGCGGACGGCATCGTCGTAGAGCGTCTCTTCGGTGCCGACCTGGATGAGGAGGGGCGGCAGGCCGCGGAGGTCGCCGTGGATGGGCGAGGCGAGCGGCTGGCGCGCGTCCTGTCCGGCGAGGTACCAGTCGGCCATCTGCTGGAGGCCGGGCCGGTGCACCATCGGGTCGCGGGCATCGCGGGCGTCCATGGAGGCGCCTTCGAGGGCGAGGTCCGTCCACGGCGAGAAGACGACGGCGCAGGCGGGCAGCGGCGTCCCGGCATCGCGCAGTGCGAGGAGCGTGGCGACGGTCAGCCCGCCGCCGGCGGAGTCGCCGGCGATGGCGATGCGGCCGGGCTCGAGGCCCTGCCCGAGCAGCCAGCGGTAGGCCGCGACCGCATCGTCGACGGCCGCCGGGAACGGGTGCTCGGGCGCGAGCCGGTAATCGATGGCGAAGCCGGCCGCGCCGGAGGCGGCCGAGAGCCGGGAGACGAGGCCGCGGTGGGTGGCGATGGAGCCGATGACGTAGCCGCCGCCGTGGAGGTAGAGGATGGCCCGGGTGCGGGAGACGCCGGGCGCGACGGACCACTCGGCGGGGACGCCGGCGGCATCGGCCGGTTCGAGCGCGGTGCCGGGCTCAGCGCCGCCGAGCGCGGCCATCCCCTCCATGTTCGCCCGCATCTGGCGGACGTCGGGCGTTTCGAGGGGCGGGGGCGCGGCGCGGAACATCGCGGCGAGCTGCTGGGCTTCGGCGCTGGGCATCGGGAATCCTCCACCGGGAGAGCGTGCCGGCGCCGGCGCTGCGCCGCGGGCTAGCGGCGGAGCTTCGGCGTCAGCCAGCCGGCAGCATACCCGAGGACGGCGGCGACGATCAGCGCCCACGCGAGGCGCGTCTCCGTCTTCGCGAAGAGGAAGCGGACCTGCACCGTGAGCCAGTTCTCGGCGATGAAGACGATGAGGGCGAGCAGGACGACGGCGAAGATGATGAGCCGCATCCGCCACTTCGTTTCGGTGCGCTGGGCCTGCGTCACGGGGCATCCTCCCGGCGATGGTGTCGCGAACGGCCCGTATCGTAGGCACGCGCGGGCCGGGCGAGCGCGAACGGTTCAGGAGCCTCGAACGATCGGACCCGGGGCCGGCGCCGCCCCGGCGCGGCGGGCGTAGGCGAGCGTGGCGAGCGCCGCGGCCGCGGCCAGCGCCGCCGAGACGGTGAACGCGGCGGGCGCGCCCCAGCGGCCGACGACGAAGCCGCCGAGCGCAGGCCCGAGCGCGAGCGCCAGCCCGCTGAGCGCCACCGAGAGGCCGATGAGCGTGCCGCGGTGGCTCTCGGGCGCGAGGTCCATCACCGCAGCGTTCCACGCCGGCACGGTGAGCACGTTGCCGGCGACGACGAGGACTGCGGCCGCCATCGCCACGGGCAGGCTGGCGGTGGCCGCCAGCACGAGCAGCCCGGCGACGAGGCAGAGCTGGCCGGCGG
>NZ_JANZZD010000120.1:0-558 GCF_026419595.1 Tepidiforma sp.
TTTCTGGTGCGCGACAGCGCCGAGATCGATCGACGGCTTGCCCTGGTCTTTTCAATCTTCCCCCGTTTGCAGGAACGGATGCATCAGCGCGGGGGAACGCTCTCCGGCGGCGAACAGCAGATGTTGGCCATCGGCCGCGCCTTGATGCAACAACCCGCCATTTTGCTGCTCGATGAACCGTCGATGGGGCTGGCGCCTCTGCTGGTGGAAGAAATTTTCAACATCATTCGCAAATTGAACACAGAACAAGGCACGACGATCCTACTCGTTGAACAGAACGCCCAGGCCGCGCTTCAGATCGCCAATCGCGCCTACGTCCTCGAAACCGGTCGCATCATCATGAGCGGCCCGGCGCAGGAACTCTTGCATGATCCGAGGATCATCGAGGCATACCTCGGCGTGTAAACAGGTTCTCTTTTTGCCGGCCGATGCAGCCATCACCAGATCGTGATGATGCGCTCCTGTTGTTGGCGCAGTTTTTCCCGATTGGGACGCAACGCAATCAGCACCGCCGCCAGCACCATCACGCCGTAGATGGCGAAAGGCCACGGCGTGATC
>NZ_JANZZD010000121.1:0-262 GCF_026419595.1 Tepidiforma sp.
TATGCCGTTAGAGCCTTCAAGGCCCTCGGCTGCTCAGGCCTTTCCAGGGTTGACTTCTTTGTCGAGCATCAAACAGGCCGCGTTGTACTTAACGAAATCAACACCATGCCCGGCTTCACCAGCATCAGCATGTATTCGAAGCTTTGGGAAGCAAGCGGCATTCCATATTCCGAGCTGATCACAAGGCTCATTGAGCTGGCCTTTGAAAAGCATGAACAAACCTTCAGGTCGTACGAAAGGAAATAAGTGTGGAGAAACAGGT
>NZ_JANZZD010000121.1:272-556 GCF_026419595.1 Tepidiforma sp.
GAAAGCGACAAGATGAGCTTCATCACCGAAGGAAGACTCACCCGGGAAAATGGCGAATACGTTGTGAGCTACGAAGAAAGCGAAATCACCGGGCTAAACGGAACGACAACAACCTTAAAGGTTTCCAAGGACTCGGTTACGCTCATAAGACATGGAAACAACAGCTCCATGATGCTTTTTGAGGTCGGGAAAACCCACCTGACCGGTTATGACACCCAATATGGCAGCGTCATGATGGGCATTACGGCGAAAAGCGTAGATGTGGATTTTGGTGAAGCCGGCGG
>NZ_JANZZD010000122.1:0-554 GCF_026419595.1 Tepidiforma sp.
TTCCCCCACAGGGCCTGGCTGAAGTGCGTCTTCACCAGGCCCTTCGCGATGGCGTTCACCCGCACCCCCTTGGAGCCCCACTCCTGGGCGAAGACCTTGGTGAGCATGTTCACGGCGGCCTTGGAGATGGAATAGACCCCCAGGAAGGGGGTGGGGCAGAAGCCGGCCTCGGAGGAGACGTTGATCACCGAGCCCGAGCCCTTCTCGCACATGATCTTGCCCACCTGCTGGGAGAGGAAGAAGAGCCCCTTGACGTTGACCTCCATGATCTTGTCGTAGGCGGCCTCCTCCACCTCGGCGGTGGAGCAGAAGATGGGGTTGGTGGCGGCGTTGTTGACCAGGATGTCGAGCCGTCCGAAACGGTCAACCACCTGGCCGACCACGCGCGCGGGCGCGCCGTGCTCACGCACATCCAGCGGCATCGCCAGCGCCTGGACCCCCAGCGCGGCGATCTCGGCCGCGGTCTCTCCGGCCGGCTCGCCAGGCAGATGAGTGAACGCGACGTGCACGCCCCGGCCGGCCAGCGCCAGGCAGATGACCCGCCCCACGCGCAC
>NZ_JANZZD010000123.1:0-247 GCF_026419595.1 Tepidiforma sp.
CACCAACCCCCACCCCGACGCCGACACGGACACCAACGCCCACGCGCACCCCTACCCCGACGCGCACGCCGACGCGGACGCCGACGCTGAGCGTGCAGCTGACGCCCACACCCACGCCGACGCGCACCCCCACCCCGACGCGCACGCCGACGCCGACGGCCACGCTGACCTCGACCCCGACGCCAACGCCGACGCCCGTAGCGACGGCCACGCCGACGCCGACGGGCCAGCCCACGCCGACGGCCAT
>NZ_JANZZD010000123.1:257-551 GCF_026419595.1 Tepidiforma sp.
TTGGCGCGACCTGGAGCCGGCGCCGGGCGCGTACGCGTGGGATCGGGTCGAGGCGTGGCTGGATACGGTTTCCGGGTACGGCAAGAAGGGCATCATCCGCATCGTCCTGCGCTGCGAGGACGTGGCCGTCAGCAGCAGCCGGTGGAACAGCGGCCAGCGGGGCGATATCTGTGCGCCGGCCTGGGCCGTGACCTCGGCATATCAGCCCGTCAGTGTAGACCTCTCCGGCCTTCCCGACGCGTGTTTGCAAATTGCGCAGCCCATGCGGCTCAATTTCCTGGCGCAACCCGTGAC
>NZ_JANZZD010000124.1:0-551 GCF_026419595.1 Tepidiforma sp.
GTCTCTCAGCGGTGAAGAGACGAAGAACGTTGGGAAACTTCCTGTCACTTTTCAGTTGTGAAGGTACGGGCCTTTAGCTCAGCTGGTTAGAGCGCGCCTCTGATAAGGGCGAGGTCTCAGGTTCGACTCCTGAAAGGCCCACTGCCCCGAACGCGGGGATGTAGCTTAGTTGGGAGAGCGCCGCCTTTGCACGGCGGAGGTCAGGGGTTCGAATCCCCTCATCTCCACTAAGCCACCCAAATCAAACGGAGTGTGTGTGGGAAGAAGCAGAAGGAACGGAACGAGTCAGTAACACAGGTTGAAAAGGCGAAACCGCAAGGGAGATTAACGGCCCGGCGGTGAGCCGGGCTGAAGTGTGTCTTAACAAGAGAATAGGTTGAAGGGCGCTGAGCGCTCCTGACGAAAGACGTGAGGGTCGCTCCGCGCTGGTCAACAGCGCAGTTTGCACCTTAAAAATCGAATAGTATGTAGGCTAAATTGAAGTAGTCATGATAATTTCGGAACCAATGAGTTCTGAATTCTCCGCATCACGTGCGGAAGCTACTAAGAGC
>NZ_JANZZD010000125.1:0-546 GCF_026419595.1 Tepidiforma sp.
GGGCCAGGGCGCTCGAGAGCTTCGGGTCTCGCAAGTCTGGAAAATACTTCGCGACCTGATCGGCGAGCAGGAGCCCCTTGTAGACGAGCGTCTTGGCCGAGAGCGAGCAGACATAAATAAAGGCCTGCTCGGTGAGGCCGAGGCTGCCGATCTCGATGCCGAACCGCTTCCGCACGACAAAGAGCTTCCACTCGAAGTGGTCGCGCGACACCTTGGAACCACGGCCGACGAACGCCTGGCGGATGAAGGGCTCCACGTCGCGGGCGGTGCCGCCGATGCAGGAGTTGTCGGTCGGCACGGTTCGCCAGCCGAGGAAGTCGAGTCCCTCCTCGCGGCAGACCTTTTCGAAGAAGGCCTCGGCGGCCTCGCGGTTGTCTTCCGACGGGGGCAGGAAGACGTTGCCCACGGCCCAGTCGCCGGCGGCGGGGAGCTTGATGCCGGCCTGGGGTGCCGCCACGGCGAAGAACTCGTGCGGCGTCTGGATGAGGATGCCGGCGCCGTCGCCGGTGAGCGGATCGCAGCCACAGGCACCGCGGTGCGTGAGAT
>NZ_JANZZD010000126.1:0-545 GCF_026419595.1 Tepidiforma sp.
ATCCCGTTCTGACGTGGTCGAAACGCTTGCCGTGGCGCTGGCGGCCTGGCTGCTGGGCGCCGGTCTCGGAATGTGGGCCGAACGGCGCTGGCGCCAGCGCGCCATCGAGGCGGCCGTGCACACCGCGCAGGCTGCCGCCGAGGTCGAGCTGGCCCGCCTGAGCGAGCGGCTGCGCGCCGCCGAAGCGGATGCCGCCGAGGCACGCCAGCGCTGGCACGAGGCCAGCGCTCAGGCCGAACGCCACCGCGAAGCGCTGGATCGCGCCAGCGACGACAGCGCACGCTGGCAGGAACGCGCCGCGCGCCTGCCAGCCCTGGAGGCCGAATTGGCCCAGACCCGCGAGCAGCTGCACCTGCTGCAGCAGCGCAGCGCCGAACAGGACGCGCGCCTACAGGCGCAGCGCGCCGCCCTGGAGGAACAACAGCGCCTGCTGCACGAGGCGCGTGCTGCGCTGACCGAGCAGTTCCGCAACCTGGCGCAGGACATCCTGGACGACAAGGCGCGCCGCTTCGACGAGCACAGCCACGGGCGGTTGCAGGTGCTGC
>NZ_JANZZD010000127.1:0-543 GCF_026419595.1 Tepidiforma sp.
GTCGTCGAGGTTGTACTTTTCGCGGAGCTGGCGGAGGTTTTCGCGCTCGCGGCGCTCTTCGTCGCTGTAGAAGCGCGCTTTTTCAAACTCGTGGTTGGCGATGGCCGTTTCCATCCGGTGGACGATGACCTTGATGCGCTTCTGGACCTCGGCCACCTCGGCTGGCAGCGTGGTCTGCTTGAGCTTGACGCGGGCTCCGGCTTCATCGATGAGGTCGATGGCCTTGTCCGGGAGGAAGCGGTCCGGGATGAAGCGGCTGGAGGCGTAGACGGCGGTGCGGATGGCGTCGTCGGTGTAAGCCACCGCATGGAATTTCTCGTAGCGCTCCTTGATGCCGAACAGGATCCTGCACGCGTCTTCCTCCGAGGGCGGCGGGACTTTCACGGCCTGGAAGCGGCGCTCGAGGGAGCGGTCCTTTTCGATGCTCTTGCGGTATTCGGCGGGCGTGGTGGCGCCGATGCACTGGATTTCGCCGCGGCTGAGGGCGGGTTTTAGGATGTCGGCTGCGTCGAGGGAGCCTTCGGCGGAGTCGGCGCCGATGAG
>NZ_JANZZD010000128.1:0-542 GCF_026419595.1 Tepidiforma sp.
CCACATCTACTACGGCGACCCGGACCTGCCCGAAGAGCTCATCGAGGTGCGCGAAGGGCAAGCATTCCGCTACTGGGCCCCGGGCGAGCTGGCGAGCCTCCCCGTCGCTGGCCCCGCCGCCAGCGTCCTGCGCGACTTCTTCGCCAGCACCCACTACCGCAAGCTCTTCCACTGACGCGGGATGCCGCGGGCTCGCCGCCCGCAGCGGCGAGTTGGGAGTGGGGAGTTGGGAGTTGGGAGTTGGGAGCGCGCGCCCCTGCGGGTTGCCGTCAAGCCCCAACCACCAGCCGTAATCGCGGGGCTCCGTCCCCGCGGGGCGCCATGCGCCCAACGGATGTCCCCGGACGCAGGAGCCGGGAAGCGGGAGGCGGCGCGTCGAATGCGGGTGAAAGCGCACGCCCGGGTGGGCCTCACCGGCCCTCCGCGGGGACGGAGCCCCGCGGCTACGGAGTTGGGAGACGGCAGTTGGGAGGCGGGAGAGCGGGACGGGGAACGGGGAGGGCGTATCAACCTCCAACCTCCTACCTCCAACCTCCAACCTC
>NZ_JANZZD010000129.1:0-538 GCF_026419595.1 Tepidiforma sp.
AGGAAGACCAGGACGACGGAGAGCGGCACCAGCAGGTAGAGGATGTCCATCGCGCTACGCCGTCGCGCCCTGCGCCTGCCGTGCACCCTCGCCCGGCGGCGCGCGGAAGGCCCGTAGCCGCAACGCGTTCGCGACGACGGCGAGCGACGAGAGCGACATGCCGATCCCCGCGATCCAGGGCGTGACGTACCCGGCGACGGCGAGCGGCACGGCCACGGCGTTGTACGCCAGCGCCCAGACGAGGTTCTCGCGGATCACCGCGAGCGTGCGCGCGGCGTAGCCCACGGTCGCAGCGAGATCCTCGAGGCTTCCGGTCAGCAGCACCGCGTCGGCCTGGGCCTGCGCGAGGAAGGCGCCCGACGACATGGCGATCGAGACGTCGGCCTGCGCCAGCACGGGCGCGTCGTTGACGCCGTCGCCCACCATCGCCACCTTCTGGTTCCCCTTCTCCGCTCGCCTGAGCTCGCCGATGATGCGGAGCTTGTCCTCCGGCATCAGCTCGGCCCGCACCTCCAGGCCCAGCCCCTCGGCGACGGCC
>NZ_JANZZD010000012.1:0-87842 GCF_026419595.1 Tepidiforma sp.
GTACTGCATCCTGTACACGTGGGACGGCTCGAAGCCGACGCCGAAACCGACGCCGACGCCCACCGCCACGCCAACGAACACGCCGACGAAGGCCGCGGCGACGGCCTCGCCGGGCGCTTCGCCGACGCCGACGAACACCGCGACGCCGACCCCGACCCCGACGAGCACCGCTTCGGCGTCGGCGACGGTCGACCCCGTGAAGCCCGCGGCCTCGCTGATGGTGCACAAGTACGTGCCGGACGGGAAGGGCGGCTGGCGGCCGGCTGCGCCGCCGGGCGAGTGGGTGTTCCTGCTCGCGGATGCGAACAACACCGGGCTGCAGAAGTTCGTCGACGGCGAGCTGGTCCCGCTCGCGCCCGGGGATTACCTGGTGACGGAGCTCGACCCGGCAACGGGCGGGCCGAACCCGCTGCTGTTCGACCTGGTCGCTTCGCCGGACGGGGCGAAGGGGTGCCCGAAGGACCCGAAGGGCGGGAACCTCGCGGCGAAGGTCTCGGTGAGCGCCGACGCGAAGGCGGCCGGCGGGGTGACGCACCTGTGCGCCTACAACAAGCGGCCGGGCGAGCAGCCGAAGGTGAGCGTGACGAAGACGTTCGTGAAGGAGGACGACGGGGTCGTGACCTGGCGGGTCGAGCCGACGGCCGCGGTTGACCTGCTCGTCTGGGATGCGAACGCGGCGACCTGCCAGGAGTTCAACGGGGCTGCCTGCGGCGATATCGCGAATGGCGGCTACGGCAAGTTCTACGCGACGGCGCCGGGCCAGTACTTCCTCATCGAGCAGAAGTTCGAGCCGAAGGGCGAGGAGTGCGAGGTCACGAACACGGTCGAGTGGGGGCTGGACCCGAACGGGCCGCGGGAGTCGCTGACGGTCACGTACCGGTGCTCGGGCGCGCCGACGATGGGCTGGCTGCTGCTCGGCCTGTTCGGGACGTTCGCGGTCGGGGCCGCGTGGTGGGTGAACCGGAAGGCCGGGCAGACGGCATGACGACGCTCGCGTGGTTCGTGCCGGCGGTCATCGCGTGGGCGCTCGCCGTGCGGTTCTTCTGGAAAGCCGGGGCGTGGCTGCCGTACTTCATCCTCGGGGCGGCGGGCGGGGCGGTGCTGGCGGTGGTGGCGGCGCGGGACCTGCTGCCTGGCGAGCTGATGGTCCGGGTGGCGACGGCGCACGCGGTGCACGCGGTCTCGTGGCTGCTGGGCATCCGGACGGAGCTGTTCGATGACCGGGCGGGCGAGCTGCTGGTCATCGGGGTGCCGCACCACCAGGAGTGGACGCGGCTGAGCATCGGGATCGAGTGCTCGGGGCTGCTGGAGCTGGCGGCGCTGATGGGGCTGGTGCTGTTCTACCCGGCGCTGCCGAAGGGCCGGCGGCTGCTGGTGCTGCTGGCGGCGCTGGGGCTGACGTTCATCGCGAACGTGGTGCGGATGCTGGTGATCGTCGGCGCGGTGGCGTACGGCGGGCAGGACTGGCTGGACATCGCGCACGTGGTGTTCGGGCGGGCTGTGTTCTTCCTGCTCGCGATCGGGATCTACTGGTTCGCGATTACGCGGCCGACGCTGCGCGTGGTGTACGCGCGGCTGCGGGAGGCCTGAGATGACGACCGACTGGTGGCTGCCGGCGCTGGGCTTCTGGGGGGTGTGGCTGTTCGTGCCGATTCTGGTGGACGGGTACCAGGCGTTCAACTACCTCGCGGCGACGATCCTGGGGCGGGCGAAGCGGCTGCCGATCCGGCCGGTGACGGAGGCGCCGCGTGGGAAGTGGCCGCGGGTGACCATCATCGTGCCGGTGTACAACAGCCAGGAGCAGCTCGGGGCCTGCTTGCAATCGATCAAGCGGCAGAGCTACCCGAACGAGCTGATCGAAGTGCTGGCGATCGACAACGGGAGCAAGGACGACTCGTACCGGGTGTTCTGCGAGGAGCAGCAGGCGGACTGGCCGGGGCAGATCCACTGGATGTCGACCTTCCACCAGGGGAAGACGTGGGCGCTGAACGCGGGCATCCACTTCGCCCGGGGGGACTACATCATCAACGTGGACTCGGACGTGGTGCTGCACGAGGACGCGGTCGCGAACATGGTGGCGGCGTTCGAGCACGACGAGGATCTCATCGCGGCGACGGGGGCGGTGGAGATCCGGCCGGAGGCGGGCGAGAGGGGGTGGATGCGGCTGCTGCACGAGTGCGAGTTCCAGGAGTACTACTTCAGCTTCAACGTGGGGCGGCGGTTCGAGACGCTGTCGCGGCGGCTGTTCACGCTGGCGGGGGCGTTCAGCGCGTTCCGGCGGGAGGCGCTGCTGGCGACGCACCTCTATGACGCGAGCACGGTGGGCGAAGACACGTTCATGACGTTCGAGCTGCAGGAGCGGTTCCCGGGGAAGAAGGTGGGCGTGGTGCCGAGCGCGGTCTGCTACACCGACCCGATCCCGAGCCTGAAGGCGCTGTATTCGCAGCGGGTGCGGTGGCAGCGGGGCGAGATCGAGGTGATCGCGGCGCACCCGAAGCTGGCGAACCGGGGACTGTTCTTCAAGGGGTTCGCGCCGGTGCGGACGCTGCTGGTGGACCACACGCTGGCGTTCCCGCGGGTGGCGTGGACGTTCCTGCTGCCGGGGCTGGTGTTCTTCGGGTACTCGTGGTCGACGGTGTTCTGGGCGGGGGTGGCGCTCTACCTGGCGTACGTGGTCATCGAGGCGGCGACGTGGGCGACGAGCGCGCTGCTGGTGGTGCACCCGAGCGCGCGGCGGCTGTGGCGGGGGTGGTGGGTGATCCCGTTCATGCCGGCGTACCGGTACCTGCTGTTCTGGATGCGGTTCGCGGGGACGCTGACGGTGATTACCGAGGCGCACCAGTGGCGGACGAAGGACCCGGTGACGGCGACGCGGGAGTACGCGCTGACGGTGGTGAAGGGGAAGGCCGCGCCGGCGGAGCGGGCGAAGGCGGCCTGACGCCGGGGCCGGGCTCGACGGGGCGGGGCTTCGACCGGGAGCCGCGGGCGCGGCAGAATCGGGGGATGATGCTGCAGGGGAGCGCGCGGTGATGGGCCGGCCGCTGGAGGGCGTGCGGGTGCTGGACCTGACGTGGGTGCTGGCGGGCCCGTTCGGCTCGATGATCCTGTGCGATCTCGGGGCGGAGGTGGTGAAGATCGAGCGGCCGCCCTACGGGGATATTTCGCGGACGACGGGGCCGTACCAGAACGGCTGGAGCGGGTACTTCTTCTCGGTGAACCGGGGGAAGCGGAGCCTGGCGATCGACCTGAAGCGGCCGGAGGGGCGGGAGCTGTTCCTGCGGCTGGTGGAGCAGGCGGACGTGGTGATGGAGAACTTCACGCCGGGGACGCTGGAGAAGCTGGGGATCGACTACCCGGTGCTCTCGGCGCGGAACCCGCGGATCATCCTCGCGAGCATCAGCGGATTCGGGCAGACGGGGCCATACCGCGACCGCGCGGCGCTCGACATCGTGGTGCAGGCGATGGGCGGCGTGCTCTCGATTACCGGAGAACCAGGCGGGCCGCCGATCCGGCCGGGGGTATCGTACGGGGACGTCGTGGCGGGGATGTTCGCGGTCATCGGCATCCTCGCGGCGCTGCGGGAGCGGGACCGGAGCGGGCTGGGTCAGGCGATCGACATCAGCATGCTCGATTGCCAGGTGACGGTGATGGAGAACGCGATCATGCGCTACTTCGTCACCGGCGAGGTGCCGGGGCCGCTGGGGACGCGGCACCCGAGCGCGACGCCGTTCCAGGCGTTCCCGACGGCGGACGGGTGGATCGTGATCGCGCTGGGGTTCGGCGAGGAGAACCAGTGGAACCTGCTGTGCGCGATTCTCGGGGTGCCGGAGCTGATCGACGACGAGCGGTTCCTGACAGGGCCGAAGCGGACGAAGAACCATGCGGAGCTGGAGCCGCTGCTGGCGGCGGCGTTCCGGCAGCGGACGACGGCGGCGTGGCTGGAGGAGCTGCTCGCGGCGGGCATCCCGGCGGGGCCGGTGAACACAGTGCCGGAGGTGGTGGCCGACCCGCAGGTGCAGGCGCGCGGGATGATCCGCGAGGTGAGCCACCCGGTGGCGGGGACGATCCCGATCGCGAACACGCCGGTGCGGATGTCGCGGAGCGAGACGGGCATCACGGGGCCGCCGCCGGACCTTGGCGGGGATACGGCGGAGGTCCTGGGCGGCTGGCTGGGGCTGGGCGAGGAGGAGGTGCGCGCGCTGGCAGCGCAGGGCGTGCTGGCGCTGGAGAGCGCGCTGGACATTTCGGAGATTACGTGAGGCCGCTGCGGGGCGCGTAGTAGCCGCGCTCGGCGAGGATGGTGCGGACGGAGGGCGGGACGAGGTCCGGCAGGCGACCGGCAGCAGCGAGGTCGCGGGCGAGCGTGGAAGACATGGCGGCGTGCTCGGCGTCGAGTTCGACGAGGATGACGCGCGCCGCGTAGTCGCGGGCGTTCTGGTGGAGCCACTCGGCGACGGCCTCGAGGGCGTGGGGGCCGCGGTTGGCCGCGATGATGCGGCGGCGTTCGAAGAAGGGGTCGAGCTCGGCGGCCATGTCGGCGTAGTAGCGGGGGTCGAAGAGGCGGACGAGCGTATCGAAGCCGACGACGGGCGTGGGGTCGGCGGCGGGGAAGGCCGCTTCGAGGGCTGCGACCTGGTCGATGATGCGGGCGGCGTTGGCGGCGACGACCGCGACCTCGTAGCCGTCGCGGCGGGCGGCGAGGAGCATCTCGACGCGGGCGGGGAGCGGCGCGCCGGTCACGGCCTTGTCGACGTTGCGGGTGGTGAGGACGGCGGCCGGGAGGGCTGCGGCGGCCTCGGCGGCGCGCTGGAGGAGGCGGAGGTGCGCGAGGGTGGGCGGGTTGAAGGCGGCGGGGAGGAAGGCGACGGGCCCGGCGAGCGGCTCGGGGCTGTCGAAGCGGCGGGCGAGGGGACGGGGGGCGGCATCGAGCGCCGCGAGCGCCTCGGCGAGGTGGTCGGTCACAGGACCGATGGTAGCGCGCTCAGGCGGAGCGGGAGTGCCGCTCGATGTGCCAGTCGACCTTCCAGAGTTCGTCCGGGCTGAGCCACTCGCTCATGATGCGGCGGCAGTGGTGGACGCTGGCGTGGACGTTGTGGGTGACGAGCGTCCAGGCGGGGTCGGGGTGGCCGGTGACGGCGTGGAGGCGGCGGGTGCGGGGGTCGTAGAAGATGCCAGCCATGGGTCGGAGCCTCGTAACCCAAGTATCGGCTATGCATCGATAGTCTGAATAGATGGAAACCCGGAGATTTTCCCGGATCTTTGCGGCGGCGAGGCGGGGAGCGTGAGCGGGGCGGTTGCGGGTCGGGGCGGGAAGCCGCGACGCTAGGAGGTGCCAGCGCAGGGCGGTTCGGCCGGGCGCGGGCGGCTGAGGCCCGGTTCGAGAGGATGGAGGAGCGACCCCGCACTTCGGCGATGCGGACGGGACGGCTGGCGCGGACGGCAGTGCCGGCGCGGCTGGCAGGCGCAGCTGCCCTGCGCTGGCTGGGGACGTTCCGGTACCGGGGCGCGCGCCGGGAGGAGAAGCGGAAGGAGGCGGTGCTGCGGACGGCGGAGGATGTGACGCGGGCGATGGGCGAGATGAAGGGCGCGGCGATGAAGGTGGGGCAGGTGCTCTCGATGCTGAGCGGGGTGGTGCCGCCGGAGATGGCGGAAGGGCTGGCGAGCCTGCAGTCGAATGCGCCCCCGATGGCGTACGGGCTGGTGGAAGAGGCGCTCGAGGCGGCCTACGGCCAGCCGGCTTCGCGGGTGTTCCGGCGGTTCGAACGCGAGCCGTTCGCGGCGGCGTCGATCGGGCAGGTGCACCGGGCGGAGCTGAGGGACGGCACGAAGGTGGCGGTGAAGGTGCAGTACCCGGGGGTGCGGGAGGCGATCGAGCGGGACCTGGCGAACGTCGCGATCCTGCTCGGGCTGGGCGGGCTGGTGGCGAAGGGGCTCGACATCGAGACGCTGGTGCGCGACCTCGGCGACGGCATCCGGGGCGAGCTGGATTACCGGCGGGAGGCGGCGTGGCAGCAGCGGTTCTTCGATGCGTTCGAAGGGCACGGGTTCGTGCGGGTGCCGCGGGTGTACCACGAGCTGACGACCGACACGGTGCTCGTGCAGGAGTGGCTGCCCGGGCGGCCGTTCCGGGAGGCGGTGACGCTGCCGCAGGCGGAGCGGAACCGGCTGGGCGAGATGCTCTACCGGTTCTGCTTCGGGAGCATCTACCGGCACGGGCTGTTCAACGGGGACCCGCACCCGGGCAACTACCTGCTGCTCGATGACGGGACGGTGGGGTTCGTGGACTACGGCTGCGTGGCGGAGTTCGACGGCGCGGTCATCGAGGGGTTCAAGCGGCTGATCCGGGCGCTGGACCGTGGCGACCGGGAGGGCTGGCGGGCGGCGACGGAGGCGATCGGGATCCTGCTGCCGAACGCGCCGTTCACGACGGACGAGCTGTACGAGCACATGCACTGGTACTGGGCGCCGATCCTCGAGGACGAGGTGGAGTTCACGCCGGAGCTGGCGGCGGAGATGGTGCGGCGGAACACGATGACGACGGGGCTGGGCGGGCAGATCAACCGGCACTGCAACGTGCCGGAGGGGATGGTGTTCCTGACGCGGATCAACTTCGGGCTGGCGGGGCTGTTCGCGAGCCTGCGGGCGCGGGGGCCGTGGCGGGCGATCGTGCGCGAGTACGTGGAGGGAACGCCGCCGAGCACGGAGCTGGGAGCGCTCTCGGCAGCGACGACGCGGCGCGGCGCGCCGATTTAGCGGGTCAGGGGGCTTCGCGGCCGAGCAGCCGGGCGCGGCCGGCGCGCAGGGCGTAGGAGACGGCGTGGAGGGCGAAGCGGAGGCCGATGCCGGCGGCGGTGACGGCGTGGAGGAGCGGGTTGCCGCGGAAGTGCTTCCGGTAGTACCGCCACATGCCGCGGTGGTGGCCCGCCATGGCGCGGTAGACGGCCTTCCGTGAGCTGCCGCCGACACGGTGGCGGACGGCGGCGCCGGGGAAGTATTCGACGCGGAGTCCGGCATCGTGCACGCGGCGGCAGAAGTCGACGTCTTCGATGCTGAAGAAGTAGGCAGGGTCGAAGGGGCCGACGGCCTCGAGCGCGCGGCGGTGGATGAGCATGAAGGCGCCCGAGACCCAGTCGACGGGGCGGATGTCGTCGTGGCTCCAGTCGGTCATGAGGTACTGGCGGGACCAGCGGTTGCCGGGGAAGAGTTTCGTGAGGAGGGAGTGGCGGTTGAAGAGGGCGTTCTTGTGGGAGGGGAAGGCGCGCGCGGAGGGCTGGATGGAGCCGTCCGGGTTGAGGATGCGGCCGCCGAGGACGCCGACGTCCGGGTGGGCCTCGAGGTAGGTGGCGGCCGCGAAGATGCCGTCGTCGAGCAGTTCGGCGTCGGGATTGAGGAGGCAGATGACGTCAGCGTTCGGCAAGGCGTCGATCCCGCGGTTGACGGCGGCGGCGAAGCCGAGGTTGCGGCGGTGTTCGACGACGGTGACGGCAGGGAAGGCCGCGCGGACCGCTTCGACGGTGCCGTCGAAGGAGGCGTTATCGACGACGACGGTGGTCTGGAGGAGCTCCGGGGCGCGCGCCTCGAGGGAGCGGAGGGCGGCGAGGGCGAGGTCGCGGCAGCGGAAGGTGACGATGACGACGCCGATGGTCACGGGACGAGCTCGCGGTAGACGGATTCAGTGAGGTCGGCGGCGTTCGCCCACGAGAAGCGGGCAGCGTGCTGGAGCGAGCGGTGGGCGAGGTCGGCGCGGAAGGCGGGGTCGGCGAGGAGGCGGGAGGCTTCGGCGGCGATGGCTGCGGGAGAGCGGAGCGGGACGAAGAGGGCGGCGCCGGCGAGGACTTCGGACATCGCCGGGGCATCGGCGGCGATGACCGGGGTGCCGCAGGCCATCGCTTCGAGCGGGGGGAGGCCGAAGCCTTCGAAGAGGGAGGGGAAGACGAGGGCCGTCGCGCCGGTGAGCAGGGCGGGGAGGTCGCCATCCGGAACGTAGCCGAGCCAGCGGACGGCCTCGGCGACGCCGAGACGGGCGGCTTCGCGCTGGAGGGGGCCGAGAAGCGGGCCAGGGTTGCCGGCGAGCGCGAGGAGGACGCCGGGGTGGCGCTCGCGGATGGCCGGCAGGGCGCGGAGGGCATCGACGGCGCGCTTGCCGGGCTCGGCGGTGCCGAGGCAGAGGAGGTAGGGGCCATCGCCGAGGGCGTACTTCGCGCGGGCGGCGGCGACGCGGGCGGGATCGGCGGAGCGGAGTCCGGCGCGCGGCGCTTCGGGAATCACGCGGATGCGCTCGGCCGGGAGGCCGAGGTAGCGGACCGCATCCTGCGCGACAGCCGAGGACGGGACGATGACGCGGCCGGCGAAGCGGGCGGTGTGGGCGATGAGGCGGTAGTAAAAGCGGCGGGAGGGCGGGTAGCGGCGGGGGATGCGGAAGAAGGTGAGGTCGTGGATGGTGGTGACGGCAGGAACCGGCAGGCGGCGCGGCGTGTAGAAGTGCAGGCCGTGGAGGAGGTGCGCGCCGGATGCGGCGACGGCCGAGCCGAGCGAGCGGAGCTGCCAGGCGAAGCGGCGGGCCGGGTAGCCGGCGGGGACCGGCCGATGGCAGCAGCCGGGCAGAGGGCGGGAGGCGAAGGCGGTGACCTCGAGCGAGGGGCGCGCGGCGAGCGCGGCGGCGAGCTCGAGCATGTAGACGCCAGCGCCGGCGGGGCGGGCGGGCAGGGCGGAGGCGTCCAGGGCCACGTGCATCACGTTCGGCACCGGGCGATCTTAGGGGGATGGCTGCCTATAATCCCCGGGGATGAAGGGGATCGTGCTGGCGGGCGGCAAGGGGAGCCGGCTCCGGCCGTTCACGTACTCGGGCGCGAAGCAGCTGGTGCCGATTGCGAATACGCCGGTGCTGCACTTCCCGGTGCGCCAGCTGGCGGAGGCGGGGGTGCGGGAGATCGCGCTGGTGGTGGGCGAGACGGAGGCGCAGGTCCGGGAGGCGATGGGCGACGGGAGCGCCTTCGGGGTGCGGTTCACGTACGTGCGGCAGGAGGCGCCGCTGGGCATCGCGCACGGCGCGCTGGTCTGCCGGGAGTTCGTCGGCGACGAGCCGTTCGTGCTGTACCTCGGCGACAACGTGTTGATGGGCGGTATCGCCGGGTTCGTGGAGCGGTTCGGACGGGCGGGAGCAGACGGCGCGGTGATCCTGCGCGAGGTGGCGGACCCGCGGGCGTTCGGGGTGGCGCGGATGGCCGGGGAGCGGCTCGCCGAGGTGGTCGAAAAGCCGGCGGAGCCGCCGTCGAACCTCGCGGTCATCGGCGTGTACGCGTTTCGGCCGGTGGTGTTCGACGTGATCGCGGCGCAGCGGCCGAGCGCGCGGGGCGAGCTGGAGATCGCGGACGCGATCAACGGGCTGCTGGCGCGGGGGTGCCGGGTGGAGGTGGAAGTGACCCCGCGGGAGTGGATCGACACGGGGAAGATGGAGGACATCCTCGCGGCGAACCGGCTGCTGCTGGGGACGGTCGAGCGGCAGATTGCGCCGGGCGCCGTCGTGGCAGGGAGCCGGGTGGAGGGCGCGGTGGTCATCGAAGCCGGGGCGCGCGTCGAAGGGAGCGAACTGATCGGGCCAGCCGTCATCGGGGCGGGGGCGGAGGTCGTGGACAGCCGCGTGGGGCCGTTCGCGGCGGTCGGCGAACGGACGCGGGTGGTGCGGAGCCGGGTGGAGGACGCGATCGTGATGAGCGACAGTGAGGTGGCCGACTGCCCGGGCGTGGCGCACTCGATGCTGGGGCGGCACGTACGGGTGGCGGGTGCACCGGCGGGCGCGCGGCTGACGCTGGGCGACCATTCGCGGGTGGAGCGGGACGGGTGAGGGCGCTGGTCACCGGCGGGTGCGGGTTCATCGGGAGCCACGTCGTGCGGGGATTGCTGGCGGACGGCTGGGACGTGACGAACCTCGACAAGCTGACGTATGCGGCGAACCCGGCGAACCTCGCGGAAGTCGAGGGCCATCCGCGCTACCGGTTCGTGCAGGGGGACATCTGCGACCTCGAGCTGGTGCGCGGGCTGATGGACGGGGCGGACCTCGTGCTGAACTTCGCGGCAGAGACGCACGTGGACCGGTCGCTGCTGGAGCCGGGGGTGTTCGTGCGGACGGACGTGGAGGGGGTGGTGACGCTGCTGGAGGCGGCGCGGGAGCGGCCGGGGACGGCGCTGGTGCACATGTCGACCGACGAGGTGTTCGGCAGCATCGCGGCGCCGGGCGAGGCGGCGGAGGATGCGCCGTTCGCACCGAGCTCGCCGTACGCGGCGAGCAAGGCGGCGGCGGAGCTGATGGTGCGGGCGTACGCGGAGACGTACGGGATGGCGGTGACGGTGCTGCGGTGCTGCAACGTGTACGGGCCGAACCAGCACCTCGAGAAGTTCATCCCGCTGTTCACGATGCGGGCGCTGGCGGGGGAGCCGATGCCGCTCTACGGGGACGGCTTGCAGGAGCGCGAGTGGCTGTACGCGGGCGATTTCGTGGAGGCGCTGCGGTTGGTGCTGCGGGAGCTGCCGGCGGAGCCGGGGGTGCACGCGGTGCACATGGGGAGCGGGGAGCGGGTGCGGAACCGGGAGACGGCTGAGCTCATTTGCGAGCTGCTGGAGCGGCCGCGGGAGCTGATCACGCCGGTGGCGGACCGGCCGGGCCACGACCGGCGGTATGCGCTGGACAGTTCGCGGCTGCGGGCGCGCGGCTGGCGGCCGCGGGTGCCCTTCCGGGAGGGGCTGGCGGCGACGGTGGCCTGGTACCGGGAGCACGGCGCGGCCTGGGCGCAGACGGCGAACGGCGACTTCGCGCGGTACTTCGAGCGGCAGTACGGGGCGCGGCTGGCGCGGCGGTAGCGCGCGCGGCCAGGATTCGGCCCGGGGGAACCCTAGGGAGCGTGCTCCCAGTCGAGCATGATGCACTCGATTTCGTCGCCGGGATTGGCGGCCGGGACGTCCTCCGGGATGACGGCGAGGGCGTTGGCGGCGCTCATGGAGGTGAGCATGCCGGAGCCCTGCGGGCCGGTGAGGTCGGCGTACCAGCGGCCGTCATCGCCGCGGGTGACGATGCAGCGGGCGTAGAAGCGGCGGCCGTCCGGGTTCTTCACGTATTCGCGGGCGATGGCGCGGATGGTGGGGCGCTCCCAGTCGGCGCGGCCGAGCATGGTGAAAATGGCGGGCCGGCCGAAGAGTTCGAACGAGACCATGGAGCTGACGGGGTTGCCGGGGAGGCCGAGGTGGGGGACTTTGCGGCCGTCCGGGGCGGTGAAGGCGCCGAAAGCGAGCGGCTTCCCGGGGCGCATGCGGACGGTCCAGAAGTCGATGTTGCCTTCGCGGGCGAGGACGTCTTTGACGACGTCGAAGTCGCCGCGGGAGACGCCGGCGGAGGTGACGAGCATGTCGGCATCGAGGCCCTCGCGGATTTTCGCGGTGAGGTCGTCGACGGTGTCGCGGGCGATGCCGAGGATGCGGGGGATGCCGCCGTACTTCCGGACGAGGGCGGCGACGCTGTAGGCGTTGGCGTCGTAGATGCGGCCGGGCTGGAGCGGTTCGCCGGGCGGGGTGATTTCGTCGCCCGTGGAGAGGATGGCGACGACGGGCCGGCGGATGACGGTGACGTGCGTGAGGCCGATGGAGGCGAGGACGCCGACCTCTGAGGGGCGGATGACACGGCCGGCGGGGATGACGGTGGTGCCGCTGCGGACGTCTTCGCCGCGGCGGCGGATGTTGGCGCCGGGGCTGGCGGCTTTGAGGACGCGCACGGCGCCGGACTTGCGGGCGGCTTCGTTGATGCCGCGGAGGGCTTCGTCGGTCTCTTCGAAGGGGACGATGGCGTCGGCGCCGGGGGGGATGGGCGCGCCGGTCATGATGCGGACGGCTTCGCCGGGGCCGACGGGGGTTTCGAGGACGTAGCCGGCGGCAAGGTCGGCGATGACGCGGAGCTCGACCGGCGCGGCTTCGCTGGCGCCGACGGTATCGGCGGCGCGGACGGCATAGCCATCCATGGCGGTGTTATCGAGCGGGGGAATATCGAAGGGCGCGACGACGTCCTCGGCGAGGACCTGGCCGAGGGCATCGAGGAGGGGTTTCCGTTCGGGTTCGAGGCGGGAGAAGTAGCTGAGGATGCGCTCGCGCGCTTCTTCGACGGGGATCATGCTGGTGACGGGGAGCATGGCCCAAGTGTA
The DNA here is from genome assembly GCF_026419595.1 of Tepidiforma sp. Taxonomy (NCBI): domain Bacteria; kingdom Bacillati; phylum Chloroflexota; class Tepidiformia; order Tepidiformales; family Tepidiformaceae; genus Tepidiforma; species Tepidiforma sp. The sequence continues at coordinate 12,186 of NZ_JANZZD010000012.1, forward strand.
GCGAAGCGGCGCGAGCGCCGGGATTCAGGCGAGGCGCACGGCGAGGCAGGTGGTGGTGCGCTGGACGCCGTTCACCTTCTGGATGGCTTCGGTGATGGCGTTGCCGAGGGAATCGAGGTCGTCGGCTTCGACCTGGGCGATAACGTCGAAGGGGCCGGTGACGGTATCGACGTTGACGAGGCGGGCGCCGGGGTAGTTGAAGCCCTGGATGGCGGCGCTGACGGACTTAGCCTTGCCGACTTCGGTTTCGATGAGGATGTAGCCGCGGACGGCCATGGGCAGTCTCCTCCGGGAGGGATGCGGGGATGATACGCGATGGTCAGCGCTCGGGGAGCGTGAGGCGGAGGCGGGGCTCGCCGGCGGCTGCGCCAGGTTCGACGCGGAGCGGGAGGCGAACCTCGATGCGGGCGATGAAGCAGAGGGCTTCCTGGCCGTCGCGGCAGTAGTAGGCGGAGACGGCGGCGGTGAGGACGGCCTCGCCGGGGTCGAGGATGACCGGGACGGGGAAGGCGACGGCCGGCTCGTCGGATTGCCACTGGAGGCGGTACTCGCCGAGTTCGAGGACGGCGGGGTTGCTGGAGGCGAGGTCGAGCGTCGAGGGCGCGAGGGCGTTGAGGTGGTAGCCGGGCGGGGCCGCGACCTCGATGCGGAGGTTCGCCGCGCCGGGGGCGACGGTCTGGGCGGGGAGGTCGCGCGTTTCGAGGGCGCCGGCGGCGGCCGGCCGGAGGAGGGCGATGTTCGTGAGGGTGAGCGTGGCGACCTGGCCGGTCGCGGGGTCGAAGGTGCGGATGAGGTGGTTCGCGGTATCGGCGATGTAGAGGAGGCCGTCGGCGAAGGCGAGGCCGGTGGGTTCAGCGAAGCGGGCTTCGCCGGCGACGCCGTCGGTCCAGCCGCGTGTGGAGCCGGCGGCGGTGCCGAGCTGGCGCGTGCGCGGGTCGAGGATGCGGATGCGGTGGTTGTAGGTATCGGCGATGTAGAGGAGGCCGTCGGCGAGGGCGATACCCTGGGCGTGCTGGAGCTGGCCCTGGCGGCCGATGCCGTCGCGGTCGCCGTACTCGAACAGGCCGGTGCCGACGAGGGTGGTCACCTCGCCGTCGCCGTCGAGCGGGACGGTGCGGACGGAGGAGCTTTCGGGGTCGACCCAGTAGAGGCTGGCGCTGTCGGCGGTGATGCCGGAGGGCTGGGCGAGAGTCGCCATCTCGCGGCGGGGGCCGTCGTCGATGCCTTCGCGGGAGGTGCCGGCGAAGACTTCGATGGTGCCGGCGCGCAGGTCGAGCGCCCACAGCTGGTGGACGCCGGCCATGGTGATGAAGAGGCGGGAGCCGGCTTCGACGAGGCCCCACGGGGAGGCGAGGTCGGTGCTGCGGGCGGGCTGGGGGCCTATGGGCAGGCGGGTGAGCTGACGGCCGGTGCCCGCGATGGTGCGGGTTTGGCCGCTGGCGAGGTCGATGGCGCGGACGGCGTGGTTGCGGGTGTCGGCGACGTAGAGGGTGGCGCGGTCGGCGGAGAGGGCGAGGCCCTGGGGGTCGCGGAAGGCGGCTTCGCCGGGGGCGCCGTCGGCGAAGCCGGGCTGGCCGGTGCCGAAGACGCGGAGGACTTCGCCGGCGCGGGTGGTTTCGATGATGCGGTGGTTGCCGGCATCGGCGATGTAGAGGCGGTCGAGGCCGGGCGCGGCGGCGACGGCGGAGGGGTAGGCGAGGGTGGCGGCGGCTGCCGGCGCGCCGGGGATGAGCACGGGGAGCGGGTCGTCGCGGAGGAGGCCGCGCTCGCCGAATTCGGCGGCGAGGGAGGCGAGGATGGGCTGGAAGAGGGGATAGACGCCTTCGCCTTCGTGGTAGCCGACGAGGTTGCCGGCGGGGTCGATGAGGATGAGGGTGGGCCAGGCGCGGGCGCCGTAGGTGGTCCAGGTGCGGAAGTCGGCGTCGTTGATGACGGGGTGGGTGATGCCGAGGCGGCGGATGGCTTCGCGGATGGTCTCGTCTTCGTGTTCTTCGGCGTACTTGCCGGAGTGGACGCCGATGACGACGAGGCGGTTGCCGAACTCGGCTTCGAGGCGGAGGAGGTCCGGGACGATGTGCTGGCAGTTGATGCAGCCGGCGGTCCAGAAATCGAGGAGGACGATGCGGCCGCGGAGGTCCTCGAGGGTGAGCGGGCGCTGGACGTTGAACCAGGTGAGGCCCGGGGGGAAGGGGGGCGCGGGCTCGGAGCCGGCCCAGGATTTGCGGGCGGGCTGGTCAGCCACGTTCGACTCCCGGGTGAGCGGCGGTTCGCTGCGCCCGCCGGAGCAGGCCGCCGCGGCGAGCAGCGGGAGCAGCAGGAGCAGGAGCCATGGAAGGATGATACGGGGTGGCGCGGGCGGCCGGGGCACGGGGGGATTGTAGGGGCCGGGGCAGGCACGGACGGTAAGGCGGCAGCTGCCTATACTTGGAGGCCCATGACGACCGAAACCGGGAGCCTCGCGCGCCTCGAGGCGGAGGCGCTGGCCGCGCTGGAGGCGGCGGCCGACGACGCGGCGCTTGACCGCTGGCGGGCGGAGTGGCTGGGCCGGCAGGACGGGCGGGTGACGGTGCTGCTGCGCGGCATCCGCGAGGTGGCGCCGGAGGAGCGGGCGGCCTACGGGGCGGCGGTGAACGCGCTGAAGCAGACGCTGGAAGAGCGGCTGGAGGAGCGGCGGCAGGCGCTGAAGCGGGCGGAGCTCGAGCGGCTGGCGCGCGAGGGCGCGATCGACGTGACGCTGCCGGGGCGGCCGCAGCCGCTGGGCCGGCTGCACCCGATCACGCGGACGCTGCGGGACTGCCTCGATGCGTTCCGGGCGATGGGGTTCCGGGTGGCCGAAGGGCCGGAAGTCGAGTGGGACCGGTACAACTTCGACGCGGCGCGCATCCCGGAGGACCACCCGGCGCGGGACATGTGGGACACCATCTGGGTGAACACGCTCATCGACGGGAAGCGGCGGATGCTGCTGCGGACGCACACGACGCCGAACCAGATCCGCGTGATGGAGCGGACGCCGCAGCCGCCGGTGCGGGTGGTGGTGCCGGGGAAGTGCTACCGGCAGGAGGCGACGGACGCGACGCACGAGTGGATGCTCACGCAGATCGAGGGGCTGGCGGTGGACGAGGGCGTGCGGATGAGCGACCTGAAAGGGGTGCTCTACGAGTGGGCGCGGGCGATGTTCGGCACGGACCGGAGGATCATCTTCCACCACTCGTACTTCCCGTTCGTCGAGCCGGGGGTGGAGATGGCGATCGACTGCTTCATCTGCCGGGGCGACGGGCGGCAGTGCCACACCTGCCACGGCACGGGGTGGATCGAGATCCTCGGCGCGGGGATGGTGCACCCGGAGATCATCGACAACGCGGGGTACGATTCGTCGCGGGTGACCGGGTTCGCGTTCGGCATCGGCGTGGAGCGGGTGGCGATGCTGCGGTGGGGGATCGAGGACATCCGGCACTTCTACAGCAACGACCTGCGGTTCCTGGGCCAGTTCTGAGCGAGGTGAGGGGATGAAGATTTCGCTGAACTGGCTGCGGGAGTACGTGGACGTGCGGCTGCCGATCGAGGAGCTGGCGCGGCGCATCACCGACGCGGTGGCGGAGGTGGAGGGGTGGCGGACGATCGGGGAGATGTGGGACCCGGCGCTCGTGCGGGTGGCGAAGGTGGTGGCGGTGGACCCGCACCCGAACGCGGACCGGCTGCGGCTGGCGACGGTCGACACCGGCGAGCGGACCGTGCAGGTGGTGTGCGGGGCGCCGAACCTCGCGGTGGGGCAGACGGTGGCGTTCGCCAGCGAGGGCGCGCGCCTGTTCGACGGGCACACGGGCGAGCCGACGACGCTGAAGCTGCGGCCGATCCGGGGCGTGGAATCGGCCGGGATGGTGCTGAGCGAGCGGGAGCTCGGGCTGAGCGACGAGCACGAAGGGATCCTCGTGCTGCCCGAGGGGACGCCGGTCGGGGTGCCGCTGGCGGACGTGCTCGGCGATGTGATCCTCGAGGTGTCGACGTGGGCGAACCGGGCGGACCTGCTCGGGATGGTCGGCTTCGCGCGGGAGGTGGCGGCGCTGACGGGCGGGGTGCTGCGGGAGCCGTCGCGGGAGTTCACGGCGAGCGGGCCGGCGGTCGACGGGCTCGTTTCGGTCAGCATCGAGGCGCCGGACCTGTGCCGACGGTTCACCGCATCGGTCATCGAAGGGATCACGGTCGGGCCGTCGCCGGCGTGGATGCAGGAGCGGCTGCGGAAGGCGGGGATGCGGCCGATCAACAACGTGGTCGACATCACGAATTATGTCATGCTCGAAACGGGGCAGCCGCTGCACGCGTTCGACTACGACCTCGTGCGGGGGAAGCGGATCGTGGCGCGGCGGGCGCGGCCCGGGGAGCGGCTGGTGACGCTCGACGGCGTGGAGCGGGAGTTCGACGGCGAGATGCTGCTCATCTGCGACGGCGAAGGGCCGGTCGGCGTGGCGGGCGTGATGGGCGGCGGCAACAGCGAGGTGAACGACGGGACGACGCGGGTGCTGCTGGAGGTGGCGAATTTCCGGGCGGGGTCGATCCGGCGGACGTCGACGCTGCTGAAGCTGCGGACGGAGGCGTCGCTGCGGTTCGAAAAGGGGCTGGGGCCGGAGATGGCGATGTACGCGCAGCAGCGGGCGCTGCACCTGTTCGAGACGGTGTGCGGCGGGCGGATTGCGTCGGGCATCGTGGACGTCTACCCCGGGAAGGAGCCGCCGCGGACGATCGTGCTGGAAGCGGCGCGGATTGCGCAGGTGCTGGGCATCGAGGTGCCGGTGGAGGACGTGCGGCGGATTCTCGGCGACCTCGGCTTCCTCGTGCACCACGTGCCTCCGGCGAAGTACAGCGTGCAGGTGCCCTCGTGGCGGCCGGACGTGGAGATCCCGGACGACCTGGTGGAGGAGATCGGGCGGATCTACGGGTACGACCGGCTGCCGGCGACGATGCTGCGGGGGACGCTGCCCGCGCCGGAAGCGAACCCGGTGATGAGCCTGCGCGAGCGGCTGCGGGACCTGGCGGTGGCGCTCGGCTTCCAGGAAGTGATCAACTACACGCTCACGACGCGGGAGAAGCTGGCGCTGGTCACGGACCCGCTGGATACGGTGCGGCGGAATCCGCTCGGGGTGGTGAACCCGGTAGCAGCCCAGCACGCCTACCTGCGGACGAGCCTGCGGGCGTCGGCGCTGGAATCGTACGCGGCGAACCGCCGGCAGGCGGAGGGGCCGCTGCGGCTGTTCGAAATCGGGTTCGAATACCTGCCGGTGGAAGGCGACCTTCCGATCGAGCGGCCGGTGCTGTGCGCCGTGCTGGGGGGCAGCCGGGAGGGGCGGTGGCACGTCGGCGGCGGCGAAGCGCTGGACTTCTTCGACGCGAAGGGCGCGGTGGAGGCGATGCTGGGCGCGCTGGGCGTGCGGGGGACGTTCACGGCGGCGGAGGAGCACGGGCTGCTGCCGGGCCACACGGCGAAGTTCGGGGTCGGCAGCGAGATGGCGGGCATCGTCGGGCAGGTGCACCCGGAGACGGCGGCGGCCTTCGACATCGAGGAGCCGGTGTTCCTGTTCGAGGTGTGGGTGGAGGACCTGGTGCGCCACCTGCCGGAGCGGCCGCCGTACCAGGCGCTTTCGCGCTACCCGGCGGTGCGGATGGACCTCGCGGTGGTGGTGGATGCTTCGGTGCCGGCCGGCGCGGTGCTCGAGCTGGCGCGCTCGCACCGGAGCCAGGGCGTGACGACGCGGGCGGAGCTGTTCGACGAGTACCGCGGGCCGGGCGTGCCGGAAGGGAAGAAGTCGCTGGCGCTGCGGCTGTGGTTCCGGGCGGATGACCGGACGCTGACGGATGAGGAGGCGCTGAAGGTGCGGCAGGGGCTGCTGGCGCGGCTCGGCCGGGAGTTCGGCGCGGAGCTGCGCGGCTGAGGCCGCGCGCGAAAGGAGCCGCAGGATGGCGGAGCGCATCATCGGGGAGTTCCACCGCATCCTGGAGCCGGATTCGCTATGGGAGATCGGGAGCTTCGCGCTGCCGGACGGCTCGCGGTGGGAGTACCGGGAGCCGAATGCGGTGGTGCTGGTGCGGAACGGATGGCTGCAAGTTTCGGCGGTGCCGTACACGCGGAAGCACGACCGGGTCCAGATCCTCGACAACGCGAAGCACATGTACTTCTCGAAGGAGCGGTTTCTGGTGCCGGAGGGCGGGCGGATTACGTTCGAAATCCAGGTCGCGGCGCGGACTATCGGGACGCGGCCGGGCGACCTGTACGACGGCTACGTTTCGTGGAACCTGCTCGACCTGGAGACGGGGTGGGCGTTCGACTTCTTCACGGGGGGCGACACGGTGGCGACGGTGTACGGCCGGCTGCCGTTCCCGGGGGCGCAGCTGCCGGAGACGGGGGAGGCGCGCGCATTCTGCATCTTCCACGAGCTGCGGGACCTGCCGACGGCGCAGGGGCAGGTGCACGCCTACCGGATCACGTACGACCAGGGGGCGGGGACGGTGGAGTTCGAGGCGGACGGCCGGGTGGTGGACCGGTACGAGCGGGTGCCGGACCGGATTACGGGGTTCACGGCGGCGCTGGGGCTGATGTCGGAGATCGACATCGAGGACGGGCGGTCGGTGAGCTGCCACGGGCAGGGGGTCATCGGGCGGTGGAGCCCGATGCGGGTGGTCACCGAGCCGTAGCGGGCATCAGCTGCCGGCGAGGGCCTTGAGCCAGGTGTTCATATCGAAGTAGTCGCGCCAGGCGCAGATGCGGTCGCCGCGGACTTCAAAGGCGCCGGCGACGGGGAGTTCGATGACGCGTTCGCCGATGGCGAAGCGGTCGATGCGCTCGTTCATCACGAGGTTGCCGTCGGCGACCTGGCGGAGGATCTCCCAGCCGCGGGGTTTGACCTGGGCGAGGAAGCCCTGGAAGACGGCGGCGATCGCCTGCGGGCCGGTGACGGGAGCGGCGGGGATGTTGTGGTAGACGGCGTCGTCGGTGAAGTAGGACGCGAGGTGGGCGGGGTCGGGGTTGGGGTTCTGCCATTCCGCGATGAAGGCGGTGACGACATCGGCCGGGGTGCGCATGGTGGCCTCCCTTCGGGGCAGGTGCTGTCGGGCTAGAGCATACCGCGTTCTTCGCGGCCGCCTTCGAGGGGGGCCCCGGCGAGGGCGGGCGGGAGCCATTCGGCGAGGAGGCGGTCGATGTCGTCGCGGGCCTGGATGAGGGAATGGCCGGCCTCGGCGTAGAGGGCGATGCGCTTCGGTTCGCTGGCGCGGCGGTAGATGTCCTCGCTGGCTTCGTGGGAGAGGACGGAATCGGCCATGCCGTGGATGAGGAGGAGGGGCCGGCCGAGGGTTTCGACGTCGGCGGTGCCGTAGAGCTGGGGCGACATGGCGACGACGCCGCGGACGGCGGGGTGGAGCTCGGCGGCTTTGATGACGACGGCGCCGCCGAAGCTGTGGCCGACGAGGGCGAGTTCTTCCGCGCCGATGCCGCGGAGGAAGGAGCAGCCGGCGAGGACGTCGAGGACACATTCCTCGAAGACGTTCGGCTGGCGGTAGTCGAGGCGGAGGACGGTGACGCGGGCGGCTTCGAGGAGGGCGGGCAGGCGCGCGTAGAGGCGATCGGCGGGGCCGTCGAGGCCGCCCATCGCGCCGCCGACGCAGACGAGGGCGGCGGTGCCGCCTTCGACGGGATGGAGGATGCCGTCGATGGTGCCGCGGGTGGTTTCGAGGCGGATGCGGAGGGCGCCGGGCTGGCTTTCGAGCGGGGCGGCGGCGACGCGGAGGATGCGGAGGTCGAGGTCCTCCGGTTCTTCGGCGTCGTCCCACATGTTCCCGGGCATCGGCTGGAGTATACGCCGGGGAAGGGTGCTGCGGATTTCATTCATGGGCCGCGAACTTCACCTAAAAGTAAAGGCTGTTACCATTCGGCCAAATCAGGAGAGCGCCGGGTGCGGGGCACGGCGCGATGGAGGCCGCCCGGGATGTGCGGGATTGCCGGCATGCTGGTTGCCGGCGGAGGCGAAGTGCCGCGCGAGGACGTGCTCGCGATGGCGGCGGCGCTGCGCCACCGGGGGCCGGACGGCGAGGGGAGCTATTTCGGGCCCGGAATCGGCTTCGGGCACACGCGGCTGGCCATCATCGACCTGAGCCACGCCTCGGATCAGCCGTTCGCGGACGAGGCGGCGGGGCTGGTGCTGGTCTTCAACGGGGAGATCTACAACTACGTGGAGCTGCGGCGGGAGCTGGAGGGGCTGGGGCACCGGTTCCGGTCGCAGGGGGATACGGAGGTGCTGCTGCGGGCGTTCGCGGAGTGGCGGACGGGGGCGTTCGCGCGGCTGAACGGGATGTTCGCGTGCGCCATCTGGGACGAGCGGCGGCGGGAGCTGGTGCTGGCGCGCGACCGGTTCGGCGAGAAGCCGCTCTACCTGGCGCGGCAGGGGCGGGAGCTGCTGTTCGCGAGCGAGATGAAAGCGATCCTGGCGGCGCGGCCGGGCCTGCGGGAGCCGAACCTGAAGGCGGTCTACCGGTACATCGCGCGGGGGGACCTGGACCAGGACGCGGAGAGCTTCTACGCGAGCATCGAAAGCCTGCCGGCGGGGCATTTCCTGGTGCTGGATGCAGCGGGACGGGGGACGCCGAAGCGGTACTGGCGGCCGCGGGCGGCGGAGACGCCGCGGCGGCACGAGGAGGCGGTGGAGGCGTTCCGGGCGCTCTTCTTCGATGCGGTGCGGCTACGGCTGCGGAGCGACGTGCCGGTCGGGAGTTCGCTGAGCGGGGGCATCGACTCCTCGAGCATCGTGTGCGCGATCCACGCGCAGAAGGAGGCGGCAGGCCTCGGGGAGCAGCACACGTTCAGCGCGCGGTTCGCCTCGGCGGCGCACGACGAGGGGCGGTTCATCGACCTCGTGACGGCGCGGTGCGAGGCGCGGCGGCACGACACGTGGGTGGCGCCGGAGGCGTTCGAAGCGGAGTTCGCGGCGCTGCAGTACCACCAGGAGGAGCCGATCGCGAGCACGAGCCCGTTCGCGCAGTGGATGGTGATGCGGCTGGCGCGGGAGCACGGGACGACGGTCCTGCTCGACGGGCAGGGGGCGGACGAGCTGCTCGGCGGGTATACGCAGGCGCTGGGGATGTTCTTCGCGCACTGGCTGCGGACGGGGCGGCTGGACCGGGCGGCGCGGCTGCTGTGGAGTTCGTGGCGCCGGTACGGGTCGCTGCGGGAGCCGGCGGTGTTCGGGGCGTACTACCTGCTGCCGATGCGGCTGCGGGACCGGCTGGCGGAGCGGTACTTCGGCTCGGGCGCGATCCTCGCGCGGGAGGTGCACGACCGGTACGCGCCGGCGCACGCGGCGACGATCGCGCCGTTCCGGGACCGGCTGCGGAACGAGCTGGTGCGGTGGCAGCTGACGACGCAGCTGCCGGAGTTCCTGCGGTATGCGGACCGGAACAGCATGGCGTTCAGCCGGGAGGTGCGGCTGCCGTTCCTGGACCACCGGCTGGCGGAGTTCTGCGCGGGGCTGCGGCCGGAATGGCTGCTGGAGGGCGCGACGACGAAGGCGATCCTGCGGCGGGCGATGGAGGGGATCGTGCCGGACGCGGTGCTGAAGCGGCGGGACAAGCTGGCGTACGCGCCGCCGCAGCGGAGCTGGGCGCGGGGGCCGCTGCGAGGCTGGATCCTGCGGCACCTCGAGGCGGCGGCGAAGCGGCGGGATGTGTTCGATGGCGAGGCGGTGCAGGCGGTGCTGGAAGGGTTCGAAGCCGGCGGGGACGACGTGCTGGCGTGGCGGGTGGCGAGCACGGAGGCGTGGTTCGCGCAGATGGTGGACCGGGCGCCGGCGCTGCCGGCCGGGTACGAAGGGCCGAATGCTGGTAACCTGCGCGGTTGAGACGGGCCGGGGCTGCCCCTGCTGCTGGCCGCTGCGCCCGAAAACCTGCATGAACTGAGAGGATTTCGATGGCTATTTCGTTCGAAGGTCAGGTCGCGGTCGTGACCGGCGCGGGTGCCGGGCTGGGCCGGGCGTACGCGCTGGACCTCGCGCGGCGCGGCGCGAAGGTGGTGGTGAACGACCTCGGCGGCGACCCGCACGGCCAGGGCGCGGATGCGGCGCCGGCGCGGAAGGTGTGCGATGAGATCATCGCGGCGGGCGGGCAGGCGGTGCCGAACTTCGACAGCGTGGCGACCTACGAGGGCGGCTACAACATCGTGAAGACGGCGCTGGACAACTTCGGGCGCCTCGACATCGTGATCTGCAACGCGGGCATCCTGCGGGACGTGGCGTTCCACAACATGAGCGAGGACGACTGGGACAAGGTCTTCGCGGTGCACGTGAAGGGCTCGTTCTCGGTGCTGCGGCATGCGTGGCCGGTGTTCCGGCAGCAGGCCTACGGCCGGGTGGTGCTGACGACGTCGTCGTCGGGCATCTACGGGCAGTTCGGCCAGGCGAACTACGGCGCGGCGAAGACGGCGATGCTCGGCCTGATGAACGTGCTGAAGCAGGAAGGCGCGAAGTACAACGTGACGGTGAACACGATCGCGCCGGTGGCGGGCACGCGGCTGACGCAGACGGTGATGCCGCCGGAGATGGTGGAGCGGCTGAAGCCGGAGTACGTGGTCCCGGCGGTCGTCTACATGGTTTCGAAGGAGTGCCAGGACAGCGGCCTGATCATCGAGGCGGGCGCGGGCAACTTCAACCGGGCATCGATCGTGAAGGGGCCGGGCATCCAGCCGGGGCTGGGCGAGCTGAAGGACGCCGAGTGGGTCCAGGCGAACTGGGAGAAGATCTGCAGCCTCGAGGGCGCGGAGCCGATGTGGCGGACGGGCCAGACGCTGAAGGCCTACCTCGCGGAGAAGGCGGCGCAGAAGCAGGGCTGAGGCCCCGGACTACGCCGCTCGGATGGACGGCAACGGGGGAGCCGCGATGGCTCCCCCGTTTTTTGCTTGCGGCGATGCGGCGCGGGCGGTTTCAGCCAGCGTGGCGGTTGCGGGAGCGGGCTTCCCGGTACGCCTCGGCGAAGTCTTTCACTTCGCCGTCGGGGTAGTAGTCGCGGACGAGCTGCTGGCGCATGGCGCGGGGGTCGTGGGCGAGGGCGGCGCGCTGGGCACGCGGCGGGCGGACGGCCTGGAGGATGAGGTCGCCGCCGGCCTGGGAGAGGAATTCGAGGGGGCCGCGGAAGCGCGCGGCATCGTATTCGAGGGCGGTGACTTCGACGCCGACGTAGAGGGGTACCTTGAGGTGGGCGCTAGAGCGGACGGGGCGGTTGGAGACGGCGAGGGTGACGCGGTCTGAATAGGCGGCGGCCTGGGCGCCGGTGCACTGGAGGAGGATGACGGCGAAGCGGGTCTCGTCGAGGCGGGCGACGAAGTCGCTGGCGCGGGTGACGCGGGTGAGCGTCTCGGCGACGTGTTCGACGGCGTGGCGGGCGGTGCCGGCACCCCAGGCGGTCCTGATGTCGTCGTACTGGGCGATGCGGACGACGGCGAGGGTGATGGGGTGGCGGTAGCGCTCGGCGCGGGCGATATCGCGGGCGAGGGTATCGATGAGCTGCTGCCGGTTGGGGAGGTGCGTCTCGGGGTCGACGAGGTGGCGGTGGGCGTCGGGGTCTTCGGCCTGGATGGAGGCGGTGGCGAGCGCCTGGAGGCCGCGGTAGACGAAGGCGGCGAGGCCGGCGGTAGAGGCGATGAGCACCGCGCCAACGGTGCCGGAGTACTGGAGCGCGACGGCAAATTCGCCGGCGAGGAGGATGAGACCGAGGGCGATGGCGGCGCGGCGGGCGGCGGTCACGCGGCGGGGTTCGCCGGGGGGTGCGGCGAGGCGGGGGCGAATCCAGCGGCGCCAGATGCGGTTCAACGAGGGCCTTTCGTTCGCCGGGCCCGGCGAATGGTTGTCGGTTGGATTATCGGCGGTGAACAGGCGGGAGGCGGTCGACAGGGGGTAACGCGGGGGAACGGGCAGGTGACAGGTTGGGGAACGGGAGACGGGGAACGGGGGTTGCGGGGCGGGCACGGCGGGGCTAGGCTTGCAGGTGACAATTCAAGACGCGCTGTTCGTGTTCGCTGGGGGTGCCCGGGAACGGGCTGAGATCAGACCCCTTGAACCTGACCACGTTCGGACGTGCGTAGGGAAAGCGAAACGGAGGCCGAGCACCGCGCGGATGCGCAGGAGGCACGGAGTCCGGCTTTCCCGGGCTCCGTTTTCGTTTGCGGTGCAGCAGGGAAGCGGAGCCGGGAGCGGGCACCCTTTCGGACCGGGCAGCGGAGAGGAGCCGCTGCATGATCGTCGAAATCGAATGCCTGCCGCGTCCCGCGGGGGAGCCTGGGGCGCCGTACTCGTTCGTCGAGGCGGCGATCCGCGTGATCCAGGCTTCGGGGCTGAACTACGAGGTCTCCGCCCTGGGGACGACGTTCGAGGGCGAGCCGGATGAGGTGTGGCGCGTCGTTCGCGAGGCGCACGAAGCGTGCCTCGCGGCCGGGGCAGAGAGCGTGCTCACGTTCGTGAAGTTTTCGCAGAGCCGGCTCCCGAACCCGCCGACGATGGCTTCGCTGACGGCGAAGTTCCGGGACGGCGGGTCGTGACGGCGCTGCTGGCGGCGGCGCGGGGCGCGGGGCGGTTCGCCTCCGCGTACGGGCCGTCGGCGGTGCTGCTGGCGCTGCTGGTGGCGGGGTGGGAGGCGTGGGTCCGCGTCTTCGACACGCGGCCGTACATCCTGCCGGCGCCGTCGCGCATCTGGCAGGGCTTCTGGGAGACGAAGGACCTGCTGCCGGAGCACATCCGGACGACGCTGGCGGAGGCGGTGCTGGGGCTTGGGTTCGGGGCGGCGGCCGGGGTGACGATCGCGGTGCTGGTGGCGGGCATTCCGCTGGTGCGGCGGGTGCTGATGCCGCTGCTGGTGGTGTCGCAGACGATCCCGATGGTGGTCCTGGCGCCGCTCCTGATCGTCTGGTTCGGCTTCGGGATGACGCCGAAGGTGGTGGTGGTGGCGCTGTGGGGGTTCTTCCCGGTGGCGGTGGCGACGGCCGACGGGCTGATGCACGCCGACCGGGAGATGGTGGGGCTGGTGCGGTCGATGGGGGCGAACCGGCTGCAGGTGCTGCGGTACATCGCGGTGCCGGCGGCGCTGCCGGCGTTTTTCTCGGGGCTGAAGATTGCGGCCGCGTACGCGGTCGGCGGGGCGGTGGTCGGGGAGTGGATCGGCGCGAGCTCCGGGCTGGGGCTCTACATCACCCGGGCGCAGACGTCGTTCCGGGTGGACCGGGTGTTCGTCGCGGTGGTGCTGATCGCGCTGCTGAGCATGCTGCTGTTCGCGGCGGTGCACGTGCTGGCGCGGCTGGCGACGCCGTGGATGTACGTCAGAACAGAGGAGGAGACGAAATGAAACGCTGGTTCTTGCTCGCGGCGGGCCTTGCCGCCGCGCTGTTCGCGGGCGCGCTGCTGAGCGCCTGCGGCGGGGACGACGATGATGACGGCGGCGGGCTGACGCCCGTGACGTTCATGCTGAACTGGACCCCGAACACCTACCACAGCGGGGTGTACATCGCGCTGGAGCGCGGGTGGTACCGGGAGGCCGGGCTCGACGTGAAGATCATCGAGCCGGCGGCCGGCGGCACGGCACAGGTGCTGGCTGCAGGGAAGGCGGACTTCGGGATCATGGCGCAGGAAGAGGTGATCCCGGCGCGCGCGGAGGGGGTGCCGGTGGTGGCGCTCGCCGCGCTCATCCAGCACAACGACTCGTCGCTGTATTTCCTGAAGAGCGAGGGCATCACGCGGCCGCGCGACCTCGAGGGGAAGACCTATGGCGGCTTCGGCGGCGTGCTGGAGCGGCAGCTGATTTCGGAGCTGGTGAAGTGCGACGGCGGCGACCCTTCGAAGGTGAAGTTCGTGGAGGTCGGCAACGTCGACTACCTGGCGGGGATGGAGTCGAACCGGTTCGACTTCGTCTGGGTGTTCGAGTTCTGGGACGTGCTGCGGGCGCGGGAAGTCGAGAAGAAGGACGTGGGGAGCCTGAAGTTCATCGACTACACGAACTGCATCCCGGACTGGTACACGCCGCTGCTCGTGACGAGCGAGCAGCTCATCAAGGAGAAGCCGGACGTGGTGCGGAAGTTCATGGAGGCGACGGTGCGCGGCTACGAGGTGGCGATGCAGGACCCGCAGGCGGCGGCTGACGCCATCATGAAGGGCGCGCCGGAGTCGGACCGGCGGCTGCTGGAGGTGAGCGCGGTGTACCTCTCGACGCGCTACGTGGACCCGGGCCGGCCGTGGGGGCTGCAGGACCGCGAGGTGTGGGTGACGTTCACCGAGTACCTGCGGCGGGCGGGGCTCATCGACAAGGAGATCGACGTGGACGCGGCGTTCACGAACGAGTTCCTGCCGAAGCGATAATCGGGCGATGAACGCGCCGGCGATCCGGGTCGAGGGGCTGGAGCACACCTTCCGCCAGAAGGGGCGGGAGGTGCGGGCGGTGGACGGCGTCGACCTCGAGGTCGGCGACGGGGAGTTCGTCGCGCTGGTGGGGCCGAGCGGCTGCGGCAAGAGCACCCTCCTGCGGGTGCTGGCCGGGCTGCTCGTCCCCACCGGCGGCATCGCGGAGGTGGGCGGGGTATCGGCGGCCGGGCGGCCGGGCCTCGTGGCCTACATGCCGCAGAAGGACCTGCTGCTGCCGTGGCGGCGGGCGCTCGCGAATGCGGCGCTCGGGCTCGAGGTGCGAGGGGTGCCGCGGCAGGAGGCGCGGGCGCGCGCGCGGGCGCTGTTCGGGGTGTTCGGGCTGGAGGGGTTCGAGCAGGCGTGGCCAGCGCAGATGAGCGGCGGGATGCGGCAGCGGCTGGCGCTGCTGCGGACGTTCCTCGTGCCGTCGCGGGTGCTGCTGCTCGATGAGCCGTTCGGGGCGCTGGATGCGATCACGCGGCGGGGGATGCACGCGTGGCTGCAGGGCGTGCTGGCGATCGAACCGCGGACGGTGCTGCTGGTGACGCACGACGTCGAGGAGGCGCTCGTGCTGGCGGACCGGGTGGTGGTGATGTCGCCGCGGCCGGGGCGGATCGTGGACGAGGTGGCTGCGCCGTTCGCGCGGCCGCGGGAGCCGGGCATCGTTACGGAGCCGGCGTTCGTGGCGTCGAAGGCGCGGGTGCTGGCGGCGCTCGGCGAAGGCGAGGCTCCCGTCGGTGCAGGGGAGGAACGGACGGCGCCGGGGGCGTAGGATCGGCGGCATGCCAGTCCGCACGGAACGCCGCCAGCGCACCTTCCTGATTACGCTCGACCGCCCGGAGGCGATGAACAGCATCGACCCCGAGATGTACCGCCAGCTGGGCGAGGCGTGGGACGAGTTCGAGCGGGACGATGAGCTGCTGGTGGCGGTGGTGACGGGCGCAGGGGAGAAGGCGTTTTGCGCGGGGCGCGACCTCGTGAAGAGCGCGGAGGATGAGGCGAACGACTGGAGTCAGCAGCGGGGCGGCGGCCGGCTGACGCCGGAAGGGACCTGGAAGCCGGTGATCGCGGCGATCAACGGGCACTGCCTCGCGGCGGGGCTCGCGCTGGCGCTGGGCTGCGACGTGCGGGTGGCGAGCCCGAACGCGACGTTCGGGACGATGGCGGCGAAGCGGGGCATCGTGGCGGGCGGCGGGCAGACGCAGCGGCTGGCGCGGTACATCCCGTTCGGGATTGCGATGGAGATGATCCTGTTCGCCGAGCGGATCAGCGCGGAGGATGCGCTGCGGTACGGGCTGGTGAACCGGGTCGTGCCGCAGGGCGAGCTGCTGGAGTTCGCGATGGGCTGGGCCGCGAAGCTGTGCGAGAACGCGCCGCTGGCGCTGCAGGCGATGAAGCGGGCGGCGTACGAAGGCGGCTGGGAGCTGCCCTTCCGCGAGGGGATGCGGCTGGAGGCGCGGCTGTACGCCGAAATCATGAAAACGCGGGACGCGGCGGAAGGCGGGCGGGCGTTCGCGGAGAAGCGGCCGCCCCGGTTCGAAGGGAGGTGAGCGGGGTGCGGGGGCCGCTGGAAGGCATCCGGGTGCTGGACTTCACGTGGGCGCTGGCGGGGCCGTTCGCGACGATGCAGCTCGCCGATATGGGGGCGGAGGTGGTGAAGGTGGAACACCCGCAGACACACGAGAAGGAGCGGGGGTTCGGGCCGTACTACGAGGGGATTTCGACGTTCTTCTTCAGCCCGAACCGGGGGAAGAAGGGGATCGCGGTCGACCTGAAGACGGAGGCGGGGAAGGAGCTCATCCGGCGGCTGGCGGGCGAAGCGGACGTGCTGGTGGAGAACTTCCGGCCGGGGACGATGGACCGGCTGGGGCTGGGGCACGACGCGCTGCGGGAGGTGAACCCGCGGCTCATCTACGCGGCGCTGAGCGGGTTCGGGCAGACGGGGCCGTACAGCCGACTGCCGGCGGTGGACGCGGTGGCGCAGGCGATGGGCGGCACGATGAGCCTGAACGGCTACCGCGACGGGCCGCCGCTCCGGGTGGGCGTGAGTATCGGTGACATGGTGGGCGGGCTGTACCTCGCGCTGGGCATCCTCGCCGCGCTGCGGGCGCGGGACGTCACCGGCGAGGGACAGCTGCTCGATGTGGCGCTGATGGAGGCGCAGATGGCGCTGTGCGAGAACGCCATCGTGCGGCACTCGGCGTTCGGGGAGGCGCCGACGCGGCAGGGGAGCCGGCACCCGCTGGTGGCGCCCTTCGGGCCGTTCGAGACGAAGGACGGCTGGATCGTCATCGCGAACGTGAAGGAATGGGAGCTGTTCTGCGCGCTCATCGGGCGGGACGACCTCGCGGTCGACGAGCGGTTCGGGACGAACCGGGGGCGGCTGGAGCACGTGGAGGAGCTTGAGCGGGAGCTCAACGCGGCGCTCCGGGAGAAGACGACGGACGAATGGTTCGCGGTGCTGGAACCGGCGGACGTGTGCTCGATCGGGAAGGTGAACAGCATCGCGGACCTGTTCGAGGACCCGCACGTGGCGGCGCGGGGGATGCTCGTGGAGATCCCGCTGCCTTACGGGCTGCCGGGTTCGCTGAAACTGCCGAATTCGCCGGTCCACCTTTCGAAGACGCCGACGGTGGTGGGGAAGCCGATGCCGGAGCACGGGGGCGACACGGACGACGTGCTGGCGCGGTGGATCGGGCTGAGCGCTGACCAGATCGGGGAGCTGCGGGCGGCGGGCGTCATCAAGTAGGGCGGGGTAGACTGGATGGGCGCCCCGGGCCCAACGGCCCGGCGAGGGAGTCGCGGGGCGCGCAGGGAGCGGAAAGGGCACGCACGCGCGGGGGTGCCCTGTGAGCGCCGACTGGAACCCGGACCAGTACGAACGGTTCCGCGATGAGCGGAGCCAGCCGTTCTTCGACCTGCTGGAGCTGACGCGGCCGGTGCCCGGCGGGCGCGTCATCGACCTCGGCTGCGGGACGGGCGAGCTGACGCGGGCGCTTCACGAGCGGTCGCGGGCCGCGGAGACGCTGGGCATCGACAGTTCGCCGGCGATGCTGGCGCGGGCGGCCGCGTTCGCCGGCGGCGGGCTTCGGTTCGAGCTGGCAGACATCGCCGGGTTCGCGCCGGGGGCGCCGTTCGACCTCGTGTTTTCGAACGCGGCGCTGCAGTGGCTGCCGGACCACGAGCGGCTGCTGGCGCGCATCGCGGGCTGGGTCGCGCCCGGCGGGCAGCTGGCGTTCCAGGTGCCGGCGAACGCCGACCACCCCTCGCACACGGTCGCGCACGAGGTGGCGCGGGAGGAGCCGTTCGCGACGGCGCTCGGGGGGTACGTGCGGGAGTGGCCGGTGCTGGCGCCGGAGCGGTACGCGGAGCTGCTCGACGGGCTGGGGTTCGAACGGGTGCACGTGCGGCTGCAGGTGTACGTGCACCGGCTGGCCTCGACGATGGACGTCGCGGAGTGGGTGCGAGGGACGCTGCTGACGGACTACGAGCGGCGGCTGGGTCCGGAACTTTGCGCGGCGTACCTCGCGCGGTACCGGGAGCGGCTGCTGGCTGAGCTCGGGGAGCGGGCGCCGTACGTGTACACGTTCAAGCGGATCCTCGCGGCAGGGACGCGGGGCGGGGCATGGCGGGCTGCTATGATGGGGGCGATGGACGTGACGCGGGCCACGGTCGAGGAGTTCCTCGAGCTGCTCCGGAAGGATCCGGAGCTGCGGGAGCGTGCGCGGGAGATCATCGTAGCGGCGGACTGGGAGCGGGTGGACCGGGCGATCGAGCGGATGGCCGCCGAGATCGCGGCCTTCGCGGCCGAAACGCGTGCGCACATCGCCGAAGTCGAGCGGACTACGAACACGCGCTTCAACGACATGACGGGCAAGTTCGAGGCCCTTCGGAACGAAATGGACCGGCGGTTCGAGGCGACTGACGCGAAGATCGATGCGCTGCGCACCGACATGAACCAGCGGTTCGAAGCGGCCGACGCCAAGGTCGAGGGACTGCGCACCGACATGATCCAGCGGTTCGAAGCGGCCGACGTCAAGGTCGAGGGACTGCGCACCGACATGAACCAGCGGTTCGAGCAGGTGGACCAGCGGTTCGAGCAGGTGGACCAGCGGTTCGAGCAAGTGGACCAGCGGTTCGAGCAGGTGGACCAGCGGTTCGAGCGGGTCGAAGCGCGGCTGGACTCTATCGAGAAGCGGCTGGCTCGGGTGGAAGGCGAGCTCGGGAACCTGACTGGCGGGCAAATCGAGGACCGGCTCTCGCACGAACCCGGGAAGTACCTCGGAAGGCCCTATCGGAAGGTGAGGAAAATCATCGTCTCGGAGGATGCTGAGGTCGACGCGGCGATCGAAGCGGGGGTACTGAGCGAAGACGAGTACCAGGACGTGCTGCGGGCGGACGTCGTGGTGCGGGCGACGCCGCGCCGCGGGGAGGGGAGCGAGCGGGTGGTCGTGGTCGAGGCATCGAAGGTCGTCGACCGCGGGGACGTGGAGCGGGCGGCGCGGCGGGCGGCGCTGCTCGGGCGGGTCTGGCCGGGGACCGAGGGCGCGGTATTCGGGTACGCGATCACGGCCGGGGCGCGGGAGCTGGCAGAAGCGAGCGGCGTCCGCGTGCTGGTCGAGCGCACCGCCGAGGAAACGGCCGAGGAGGGCGCGGCCTAGCGGCCGCGGAGCCAGCGGAAGCCGCGCGGCAGGAGCAGGCTCATCGCGAGGTCGAGCGCGAGCTGCCAGGCGGCGACGGCGGGCGCGTCGGCAGGACCGGCATCGCCGCCGGGGAGGCCGGGCGGCGCGGGCGGGATACCGAAGACGCGGACGAGCTCGCCAGTATCGAACCAGGCAGCGCGGCAGGCCGGGCAGCGGTCGAGCACGGCCGGGCCGGCAGGGATCGGCTCCATCGGGCGGGCGCAGGAGGGGCAGGGGCGGCCTGCGGATGTGTCGGCCTCGGTCGGGGTGCCGGCGTCGCGGCCGGGCGCGCTGACGGGCAGCTCGGCGAGATCGAGGCCGGCGGCGAGGGCGGCATCGGGCACCCAGGCGCCGTGACAGGCATCGCAGCACTGGATGGGCGGGGCTGACGGGCTCCCGGCGCGGCGGTAGGGGGTCAGCGGCGGGCGGCCGGGACAGGACGGGCAGACCGGTGTGCCGGCGCGGCGCGGCGCCCGCGGCGCATCGGCGAGCGCGGCGAAGACCTCGCCGGGATCGCGCTCCCAGGCGCCGGCGGCGGCCCGCTGGCGGGCGGCTGCGACCCATGCGGCGTCGAGGTCTTCGAGGGACGGCATGGGATGAAGTTCGGCGGCATGGGCAGGTTTCGGCAGGCATGCGCGGGGGCGGAGGCGGCCGTAGACTGCGGACGTGAGCTGTGAGAACGACATCGCGGAGACGCTCCGGCGGGCCGGGTACCGGCTGACGCCGCAGCGCCTCCTCATCGTGCAGGCGCTGCGGCACGGCGGGCGGCACATGAGCGCGGCGGAGATTGCGGAAGAGGTGCACAAGGTGCACCCGTACGTCGACCTGAGCACGGTGTACCGGACGCTGGACGTCCTGAAGCGGATGCGGCTGGTGACCTCGACGGACATGGGGTCGGGCGACGTGCTGTTCGAATGGGCGCCGGAGGCGCCGCACCATCACCTGATCTGCTCGGCCTGCGGGCATGTGGACGAAATCGGGCCGGAGTACTTCCGGCCGCTGGAGGAGCGGCTGCTGCGCGAGCTGGGGTTCGAGGCCGACATGCACCACTTCGCGGTGTTCGGGCTGTGCCGGGCGTGCCGCGCATCGGCTGAGGCCGGCGATGACGACGAGACGTGAGCTGCTTGCGGCGCTGCGCCGGGCGGTCGGGGACGGGGCGGTGGTGTGGCGGCCGGAGGACCTCGCGGCGTACGAGTTCGACGGGACGGTGGAGCGGTCAGTGCCGCACGCGGTGGTGCTGCCGTCGACCGCGGAGGAGGTGCGGGCGGCGGTGCGGGCGTGCCGGGAGCTCGGCGTGCCGGTCACGCCCCGCGGCGCGGGGACGGGGCTGAGCGGGGGCGCGGTGCCGCTGCGGCGGGGCGTCGTGATTTCGACGGCGCGGATGCGGCGCATCCTCGAGATCGACCCGAACGACCGGGTGGCGGTGGTGGAGCCGGGGGTGGCGAACCTCGAGCTTTCGCGGCAGGCGGCGCGGTACGGGTTGTTCTACCCGCCGGACCCGAGTTCGCAGGCGGCGTGCACCATCGGCGGGAACGTGGCGGAGAACGCCGGCGGGCCGCACTGCCTCGCGCTGGGGGTGACGCAAAACTTCGTGCTCGGTATCGAGGTCGTGACGGCGGCCGGCGATATCCGCTGGCTCGGCGGCCGGGCGCCAGACCCGTTCGGGTTCGACCTGCGGGGGGCGTTCATCGGAAGCGAGGGGACGCTGGGCATCGCCACGAAGGTCGCCGTACGGCTGCTGCCGGTGCCGCCGGCGGTGGTGACGCTGCTCGCGGCGTTCCCGACGGTGGGGCAGGCGTGCGAGGCGGTTTCGAGCATCATCGCGCGCGGCATCATCCCGTCGGCGATGGAGATGATGGACCGGCTGTGCATCGAAGCCGTCGAGGCGGGCTTCCGGGTGGGGTATCCGGAGGGCGCCGGGGCAGTGCTGCTGGTCGAGCTCGATGGACTGGAGGGCGAAGTCCAGGCCGACGCGGCGCGCGTGCGGGCGGAATGCCTCGAGCGGGGCGCGTCGGAGGTGCGGGTGGCGGCGAACGAGGAGGAGCGGGCGCTGCTCTGGAAGGGGCGGAAGGGGGCGATCCCGGCGCTGGGGCGGCTCGCGCCGAACTACTACATCGTCGACGGGGTGGTGCCGCGGTCGCGGCTGGCGGCGGTGATGGAGCGGGTGGCGGCGATCTCGGCGCGGTCGGGGCTGCGGATCGCGAACGTGTTCCACGCAGGAGACGGGAACCTGCACCCGCTGATCCTGTTCGACGAGCGGGAGCCGGGGGCGGGGGAGCGGGTGCTGGCGACGGCAGCCGAGATCATGCGGGTGTGCGTGGAGGAAGGCGGGACGCTGAGCGGCGAGCACGGCATCGGGGCGGAGAAGCGGGAGTTCATGCCGTGGCTGTTCGGCGAGGAGGACCTCGCGACGATGGCGCGGCTGCGGGAGGTGTTCGGCGCGGACAGCGGGCTGTTCAATCCGTGCAAAGTGTTCCCGGGCGGCACCGGCTGCGGGGAGATGGGGTCGCACGCGGCCGCCGTGCGGGCGGCAGGGCCGGATGCGTATGTCTGAGGCGGGCGGCTTCGTGGCGGGCGCGGCGCCGGTCAGCGTGGAGCAGCCGGGGAGCCTCGCGGAGCTGGTGGCGCTGGTGCGGGGGAGCCGGGAGACGCTCGTGCCGGTCGGGGGCGGGACCGTGCTCGACCTCGGCTATGCGCCGGCGGGACCGTTCCGGCTGGTCGACGTGCGCAACGCGCTGGGCGGGGCGGTCGAGCACCAGCCGGACGATCTGACGGCGACGGTGCCGGCCGGGATGACGGTCGAGGCGGCGAACGCCGTGCTGCGGGCGCAGGGGCAGGAGCTGAAGCTGGACCCGCCGCTGGCTTCGCGGGCGACGATCGGGGGAACGCTGGCGGCGGCGATGGCGGGGCCGCAGCGGGGGCGGTACGGGGCGCCGCGGGACCAGGTGCTGGGGCTGATGTTCGTCCGGGCGGACGGTGAGGTCGTGCGGGCGGGAGGCCGGGTGGTGAAGAACGTGGCGGGGTACGACCTTTCGCGGCTGCTCTGCGGGTCGTTCGGGAGCCTCGGCATCATCGCGGCGGCGACGCTGCGGACGTGGCCCGTGCGCGAGACGGTCGACGTCGAATGGCAGGTGGGAGACATCGCGACGGGGCTCGACCTTGCGGCGCGGCTGACGGCGGCGGGGGCGTGGCCGGAGGTGCTGGACATCGTCGACGACGGAAGGGGGATTTGGCTGGCGGCCCGGCTGAGCCCGGCGGCCCTCCCGGCGGCGGAGCGGGTTCTGGGCGGGCGGGAGGCCCGGCCGTGGCCGCCGGGCCGGTTCGAACAGCTGCGCGACGGAGGGTTCCGGGAGGAAGACGTGCTCTCGGTGCGGGTGACGGCGCCGTGGTCGCTGCTCGGCCGGGCGGCAGCGGCGCTGCAGCGGGCGCGGCCCGGGCTGCTGGTGGTGCGGCCGCTGGGGGGGATGGTGCGGGCGGCCGCGCGGCGGCAGGAGGGAGTCGCCTCGCGGGAGCTGCGGGGCATCGTGGAGGAGGTGCGCCGGCTGGTGCGGCCCGCGGGCGGGTTCGCGGTCGTCGAGCGGATGCCGGACCGGTACCGGGCCGACGTCGACCCGTGGGGCGAGCCGCCGGACGGCTTCGACCTGCTGCGGGCGGCGAAGGCAGCGTTCGACCCGGAAGGCCGGTTCAGCCGGGGGAGGTTCATCGGTGGCATCTGAGGCGAAGGCAGGGGCGCGCTGGCCGGACCCGGCGGAAGCGCCGGCGCCGGCCGACCTCGCGCGGTGCGTGCATTGCGGGCTCTGCCTGACGGCGTGCCCGACGTACCTCGTGACGGGACTGGAGACGGAATCGCCGCGCGGGCGCATCCAGATGGCGCGGCTGATCGAGGACGGGCGGGCTGAGCTGACGCCGGCGATCCAGTCGCACTGGTCGCTCTGCCTCCAGTGCCGGGCGTGCGAGGCGGTCTGCCCGAGCGGGGTGCCGTACGGGCGCATCCAGGAGCATGCGCGGGCGCAGGTGCAGGCGCGGCCGGCAGCGGGCCGGGCCGGGCTGCGCGTGCGGCGGCTGGCGCTGCGGCAGGTGGTCGCGCGGCCGCGGGTGCTGGGGGCGGCGCTGGCGCCGGCGCGGCGGTTCGCCGGGTGGCGGCTGCGGGGGCTCGCCGAGCGGGTGCTGCCCGGGCGGCTGCGGACGCTGGCGCGGCAGCTGCCTTCGAACCAGGGGCCGCCGTTCCGGCTCGAAGAAGCGGCGGCCGGCCCGGCGGCTGGCGAGCCGGTGCAGTTCTTCGCCGGGTGCGTGATGCGGGAGCTGTTCGGAGGGGCGCACCGGGCGACGGTGCGCGTGCTGGCGCGGGCCGGCGCGCGGGTCGGAGCGCCGGCGGCGCAGGGATGCTGCGGGGCGCTCCACGCGCACGAGGGCGACCTCGCGTTCGCGCGGCGGCTGGCGAAGGCGAACATCGCGGCGTTCGAAGGCGCGGAGGGGGCGATCGTCGTGAACTCCGCCGGCTGCGGGGCGGCGATGAAGGAGTACCCGCAGCTGCTGGCGGGCGAGCCGGGCTGGGCAGAGCGGGCGGCCGCGTTCGCGGCGCGGGTGCGGGACCTTTCGGAGTGGCTCGCGGCCCGGCCGGGGCTGCCGCGGGGAGCCTGGCGGACGCGGGCGGCGTACCAGGATGCCTGCCACCTCGCGCACGTGCAGGGCGTCCGGCGGGAGCCGCGCGCGCTGCTGGCGGCGGCAGGCTGCGAACTGGTCGAGACGGAGGGCGCGGACACCTGCTGCGGGGCGGCCGGGCTCTACGGGCTCGTGCAGCCGGGGATGTCGGCCGAGCTGCGGCGGCGGAAGGCGGAGGCGTTCGCGGCGGCGCGGCCGGACGTCATCGTGACCGGGAACCCGGGCTGCCACCTGCAGTACCTCGCGGCGGTCCGGGAAGCGGGCATCGGGGCGGAGGTGCTCCACCTGGCGGAGGCGCTCGACCGGGCGTGGGGGGCGGAAGCCGGGCCGGAACGCTGACGCGGGCGTGAGATTATCGGCGGACCGGCGCGATGCTGGAGGCTTCGTTCCCCTCGCGTCACGGATTCGCCACTCACGGCAGAGGCGGGGGGCGCCGAACTTCCGGGTAGAAGGTGAAACGGGGAGAGCGTCTGATGGGTTCGACCGACCCAGCGCTCCCGCAGGTGCCTGCCGAAGAGCGGGCACGCCAGGACCTGCACGTGATGGCGCTGCAGGGCGTCATCGCGGGCTTCTTCGTGGCGGGGGAGCTGCTGGGGTGGTTCGGGGACGACTCGGCGGCGAGCCGGGCGGCGGTGGCGTGGATTGCGGCCTACCACATCTTCCGGGTGGCGTACGTGGTGCGGCGGCGGGCGACGCACCGGCCAGTCGGGTGGATTGAGGCGCTCATCCCGCTGCTCGATGTGAGCTGCGTCTCCTCGGCGTGGGTGATTCTGAACGACCCGGGCTCGCCGTTCTGGGCGGTCTACCTGTACGCGCTGGTCGGGTATGCGCGGCGGATGCACGGGCGGGAGTATGCCCGGACGGCGGCGTTCATCCTCGCGAACCTGGGCGCGGCGCAGGGCGTGGTGACCTGGCGGCACGGCGAGGGGTTCTTCACGGTCGACCAGGCGACGATGCTGCTGATCGGGGCGACGATGGCGTCGCTGGCGCACAAGGTGGGAGCGGGCTGGCGGGAGGCAGAGCGGCAGGCGCGGGTGCAGGCGGAGACGGACCCGCTGACGGGGCTGCCGAACCGGCGGCACTTCCTCGCGCAGCTGGAGCAGCGGGCGGCGGGCGACTTCCGGTACGCGCTGCTGATGATGGACATCGACGACTTCAAGCGGCTGAACGACGAGCACGGCCACCTGCACGGCGACGCGGTGCTGGAGCGGGTGGCGCGGGTGCTGCGGGCGAACATCCGCGAGGGCGACCTGCTGGCGCGGTACGGCGGCGAGGAGTTCGTTGTCGCCATGCCCGGCGCGGACCTCGAGCAGGCGCTGCAGGTGGCCGAGCGGCTTCGGCGGGCGGTAGAACGGGACACGCCGTCGTCGGTCTCCATCGGGTGCGCGGTGCGGGAGCCGGGCGAATCGCTGGACGACGTGCTGCGGCGGGCGGACGACCTGCTGCTGTTCGCGAAGCGGACGGGGAAGAACGTCGTGCGGTGGGAGGGGCTGCGGCGCTCGGCCTGATTCAGGCGGCGAGCGGGCCGAGGCGGGCTTCGACCGCGTCGCGGGCCCATGGGTGGACCTCGGCGAAGGCGCGGAGGAGGCCGAAACAGCCGGCGATCATCATGTCGCCGAAGGGCGCGACGAATGTGGGGCGGAGGGGCGAGCCAGCGAGGCGGCCGCGCCGGGGGCCGGTGACGGCAACGACGGGCGGGAGCCCGGGAGCGACGAGGGAGCGGTCGAGGTGGAGCGCGCCGTGGCCCTTCGAGTGGAAGATTTCGTCGTTGGTGAGGGAGCCGTCGGCAAGGCGGCGGGCAAAGGTTTCGACCTGGGCGTCGGTGACTTCGCCGGTGTGGTGTTCGAAGAGCGACGCGATGGTGCGGCCGCGGAGGTGGAAGCCGAGGAGGTGCATGTTGCCCAGGTTGAGGACGAGGCGCTCGGGACTGGCGGCGACGCGTTCATCGTGGAGGGCGCCGAGGGCGGCGGCAGGGCCGGTATCCATGAAGGCGGCTGGGGCATCGGCCTGCGCGGCGGCGGCGATGGCGCGGGCGCGGGTGAGGTAGGGCGGGAGGGCTTCGGGCGCCATGGCGAAGGCGAGGAGGTCGTTGCGGGCGCGGACGACGCGGGCGAGGTGGTCGAAGCGGAAGACGCGGTCGGAGGTGCCGGGCGGGGCTTCGCCGTGGTCGAGGCAGCCGACGGCGATGCCGTCGAAGGCGGTCGGGACTTCGAAGGCGGCGAGGGCGGTGCGGATGGCGTCGAGGTCGAGGTCGCGGAGGATGACGCGGTCGGCATCGAGGCGGACGGCTTCGTCGTCGCTGACGATGGTGACGCCGAGGGCGCGGACGCGGTCGAGGTCGTCATCGAAGGTGCGGGCGGCGCCGGGGGTGGCGAAGGCCGGGAGGCCGGCCCGGACGTGGTCTTCGAGGGCCCATGCGCAGGGGCCGCCGCCGGCGATGGAGCCGGTGATGAGGAGCGGGCGGCGGGCGGCGGTGGCGCGGCCGATGCGGGCGGCGGCGATGGCAGTCGGCGAGGGCAGCACGAGCTTGGGCGAGTTTTCGATGGGGCCGGCGCTTTCGAACAGGAGGATGTCCTGCGTGCCGGTGCCGACGTCGATCGCGAGGATGCGCATGGAGCCAGTGTAGGACTTCCGGGGGAACCTTTGGTCGGGGATGTGCGTTTTCGATTGCGGTGATGGAAGCGCGTGCTAGACTCGCGGCCGTGCTGGGGAGCATGCCGTTCCGGCGGGGGGCGAAGCGCGCCGAGGCGGAACCGGGGCAGGGCGATGCCGCGGCGGAGGAGCCTGCCCCGGGGCCCGCTGACGCGGCCCCGCGCCGCTGGCTGACGTGGCGGAGGGCGCTGGCTGCCAGCGTGCTCGTGATGGCGGCAGCGGCCGGGCTGGCGTACCTCCAGAAGGACCGGATCGCGCCGGAGGTGGCCGACACGCTGCGGGCGACGATCGGCGATGAGCGGACGGCGCGGGTGGAGAGCTGGTTCTTCGCGCTCGAGGACCGGGTGCACAAAGTGAAGTACCGGCTGCTCGGCGGCGAGACGACGCCGTTCGCGACCGAAGAAGTGCGGGTGGCGTACGTAGCGAAGGAGCCGCCGCGGACGGTGGTGGTGTGGGCCGGGAAGCGGGGGCTGGATTCGGGGCCGAACCCGGATGCGTTCCTGCCGGTGCCGATGACGTTCCCGGCGACGCGGCAGCTGCGGCCGCACCCGGAGCCGGGTGAAGGCGCGTGGACGACGGCGGGCCTGCCGCGGACCTCGCCGACGGACCCGCTGATGGCGAAGACGTTCTTCCGGCCGGACCCCTCGCGGCCGTACGCACTCGTCGGGGTGCTGCTGGTGGATGCGCGGCGGGTGCGGCTCCACATGGTGGCGGGGACGGTGGACCCGGGCGGCAGCCGGGGGGTGAAGGGGCCGGGGGTGATCCCGAAGGAGGACGTCGGGAAGCTGGTCGCCGCGTGGAACGGCGGCTTCAAGGGCGACCACGGGAACTTCGGGATGGTGGCGCACGGGCTGGAGTTCCAGCGGCTGCGGAACGGGCTGGCGACGGTGTGCACGAAGAAGGACGGGACGTTCGTGATGGGGGAGTACGGGCGCGACGTGACCTGGGACCCGGCGACGATGGATGCCTGCCGGCAGAACGCGGTGCTGCTGGTCGACCGGGGCGAGGTGAGCAAGCGGACGGCAGAGGGGAACGACACGTGGGGCTACGTGCAGGTGAACTCGGCGGAGTTCATCACGTGGCGGTCGGCGATCGGGGTGACGAAGGAGGGGCACCTGCTGGTGGCGGCGGGGAACTCGCTGAGCGCGGAGACGCTGGCGAAGGCGCTCTGGGCGGCGGGCGCGGAGTATGCGATGCAGCTGGACATCAACAGCCCGTACGTGCTGACGGCGCTCTTCTTCCCGCAGCCGGACGGGACGGTGAAGCCGGAGCGGTTCATGGAGGCGATGCCGGACTCGCCGGGGCGGTTCCTGCGGGTGCAGGAGCGGGACTTCATGTACCTCGTGCTGGATGAGTCGCGGTACCGCTAGGGCAGCGGCAGGTCGGCGGTGCAGGGCGAAGCGGCGTAGAGCCAGGCCGGGGACTGGAGCGGAAATTCGTCGAGGGTGACGAGCGACGGCGGCAGGGTGCGGGCCCAGCGGCGCCATGACGCGCCGTCGAAGACGTAGGCCGCCTGCAGGCAGGGGAGCGCCGCGGCCGCAGCGGCAGGTTCGAGGCCGGGCAGGACGTGGAGGTTCCAGCCGGGTTCGAGCGCGACGCGGACCGGGCCGGGCGCCGGGCCAGCCGGCGCCGCAGGGTACAGGGCGCGGATGCCGGCGCGGTCATCGGGCGCGAGGGCGCGGTTGATGCCGGTGTACTGGAAATACATGACAGCGGCGACCTCGTCGGGGGTGCAGGGGCCCCAGGGCGCGGGACAGGAGTGCTCGAGGCCGGCCATGTGGCCGAGTTCGTGGAGGATGACCGTGCGCCAGTCGAGGACGGTCTCGAGGCCGAGTTCGCGGAGGGCGTTGGGGTTGCTGTTCAGGAGCATATCGACTTCGCGCGCTTCTTCCTTGCTGGTGAGGCCGAGGACGCAGCCGCGGTCGCAGGGGAGGTGGACCCAGGAGATGACGTTTTCGCCGTCGGGGCCGGCTTCGAGGATGGAGGCGACGCGGTCGGTGATGCCGGCGTAGCGGAAGCGGAAGCGGGAGCCTTCGACGGAGGACCAGGCCTCGAGGCCGGCGATGACGGCCTGGGGGCCGGCGGCGGGCGGGGCGCCGGTGGGGTTGTAGGCGACGGGCACGGGGAGCTCGGCATCGGACCAGGCCCAGCCCCAGGGGCGCCATGCGGCCGAGGCGGCGGGCTCGCGCGGTTCGACCGGGAGCGCAGCGACGGCAGCAGAGACGGCGCGCTCGGCATCGGCGGGCGAGCGGGCGGCGACGAGGAACTGGAGGAGGACGGGCGGCCCGCCGGGCCGGTCGGCGGCGACGTCGAAGGTGAACGGGGCGGGCGCGGCGGCGCCGCGGTGCGCGCTCGAGGGGAGCGCGAGCGTGAGGAGCGCGCCGAGGGCGGCGAGGAGCGCGAACAGACGGCGGGCCATCGGGCGGCTCCGGGGGCGCGGGGTCAGGGTTCGATGGCGATGGTGGCCGGGCCGCTGGCGAGGAACCAGTAGACGCCGCCCTTGCGGAGGATGGGCAGGTTGTTGAGGTAGCCGGGCGCGCCGGCGACGTAGCGCCGCCACTGGCCGGTCCAGGGGTCGAATTCGTAGACGGCGCGGATGGCGGGGGCGCCGGCGAGCGCGACGGCGGGCGGCAGCTCGGCGCCGGGCCAGGCGAGGAGGTTCGCGCCGGGCACGATGGGGAGGGACGGCGGCGGGACCGGGCTGGGCGATGGGCGCGGCGTGGGCGTGCGCGTCGGGGTCGGCGTGGCGGTGAAGGTGGGCGTGGGCGTCGCGGAGGGGCTGCCGGCGGCGGGCGGGGTCGGGGTCCGGGTGGGCGTCGGCGTGGCCGTCGGCGGCATCGTGGGGGGCGGGGTGGAGCTGCCGCCGCCGGCGGGCGGCGTCGGGGGCGTGGACGTCGGCGTCGGGGTGCGCGTCGGGGTGGGCGTGGCGGACGGGCTCGGGGACGGCGACGGCGAAGGTGAGGCCGAGGGCGACGCCGAGGGGGTGGCCGTCGGGGTCGGGGTGGTGGTCGGGGTGCTGGTCGGCGTCGGGCTCGGGCTGCCGGCCTGGCCGTAGATGGCGTAGAGGCCGTCGAGGTCGTCCTGGGTGAGGGTGCGCTTCATCGAGCCCGAGGCGTAGGACGCGTACATGACGGCGGAGAAGTCGGACGAGTGGTTGAGGCCGAGCGCGTGGCCGAATTCGTGGAGAGCGACGCTCTGGAGGTCGACGGACGCCGGGGAACCGGTGGTCCAGTTCCAGTCGGGGTCGAACTGCATGTCGAATTCGACGGCGGTGCGGAAGGGGCTCCCGGTGGTGGAGAACCAGGAGCAGGTGACGGCAAGCACGGAGCCGCTCTGGGGCGCCCAGCCGACGGTGTTCTGGCCGTCGGTGCCGCCCCCGCCGCAGGCGCCGGTGCCGGCGGTGGTGGTGCCGCCGCCGGTGAACTGGAAGTTCGCGCCGGCGGAGGACCAGGTCTGGACGGCGGCCTGCATGACGGCCTGGGCCTGGGCAGCGACGCCGGGGTGGGCGCCGGCGCCGTTGTACGCCCAGCTGGCGGAGCCGGACATCCACTTGAAGCCGCTCGTGACGTAGGCGGCGGAGGCGGAGCCAGGCGGGATTTCGTAGGCGCCGGGGAAGCGGGCGAGCATTTCGCGGCGGGCGGTATCGGCGGCCTGGGCGAAGTTGCCGGAGCCGTCGTCGTACATGAAGAAGCTGATTGTCACGGTGTACCACTGGCCGCCCTGGGCGACGAGGAAGACGGTTTCGACGTCGCGGAAGCGCGGGGTGACCTCGGCGCGGGCGCCGGTGGAGCCGGCGAGGATGGCGGCGGCCAGGCCCCAGGCGAGGGCGGCGAGGGCGAGCAGGCCGACGGCGGTGCGCCAGGGGGCGCGCGTTCGAGGGGTTCGCTGCGCGTTCATGAGCCGGTCTCCGCGGGGCAACGAAGGTTCGCCATGGGCATCGGCACGCGGGGCGGAGCCGCGGAGTGGCAAACGGGGCGGGAAAACCCGGAAATCGGGGTGACGGCCGGCGGGACGTGGCAGGATATGGGCGCAGGAGGTGATGCCGATGCGTGTCGGGACGGTGCGCGAACGGAAGGACGGCGAGCTGCGGGTGGGGCTGACGCCGGAGGGGGCGCACGCGCTCGCGCTGCGCGGGCACGAGGTGCTGGTGGAGAGCGGGGCCGGGGCCGGCTCGGGGCACAGCGACGCCGCGTACGCGGCTTCCGGGGCGCGGGTGGTGCCGACGGCGGAGGAGGTTTGGGGGAGCTGCGACCTCGTCGTGAAGGTAAAGGAGCCGGTGCCGAGCGAGTACGGCTACCTGCGGCCGGGGCTGGCGCTATTCACGTACCTGCATCTCGCAGCGGACCGGGCGCTGACGGAGCGGCTGGCGGCCTCAGGGACGACAGCGCTGGCGTACGAGCTCGTGCGGAAGGCGGACGGGAGCCTGCCGCTGCTGGCGCCGATGTCGCAGGTGGCGGGGCGGATGGCGGCGGAGATCGGCGCGCACCTGCTGAAGCACCCCGGGCCGGGGCGCGGGAAACTGCTCGGCGGCGTCGCGGGGGTGCCGCCGGGGCGGGTGGTGATCGTGGGGTCGGGGCAGGTGGCCACGGCCGCGGCGCGGGTGATGATGGGGCTCGATGCGCGGGTGATGGTGATGTCGCGCGACCTTTCACGGCTGGCCTACCTGCAGGAGAACTTCGGCGGCCGGATCGGCACGCGCGTCTCATCGCCGCAGGCGGTGGCGGAGGAGCTGGCGGGGGCCGACCTCGCGATCCTGGCGGTGCTGGTGCCGGGCTATGCGGCGCCGAAGGTGGTGACGCGGCCGATGGTGCGGTCGATGGGCGAGGGGGCGGTCCTGGTGGACGTTTCGATCGACCAGGGCGGAGCGTCGGAGACGAGCCGGCCGACCTCGCACAGTGCGCCGACGTACGTGGAGGAGGGGGTGGTGCACTACTGCGTGACGAACATGCCGGGGGCGGTGCCGCAGACGAGCACGCAGGCACTGACGAGCGCGACGCTGCCGTACGTGGAGGCGCTGGCGGACTACGGCATCGAAGGGGCGCTGCGGCGGGACCGGGCGCTGGCGGAGGCGCTGAGCACGTACGGCGGCGCGCTCATCGCGGGGCCGGTGGCAGAGGATTTCGGGATGGCGGCGGTGCCGAACCCGTTCCTGCCGGGGTCGTAGCGGTCAGCGGCCGCCGGCGGCCTCGGCGGCGCGGCGCTGGTAATCGGCGAGGAAGTCGGCCATGGTGCGCTGGGCGTCTTCGGCGCAGGTGCGGCTGGCCTGGTAGGCGAGCCACGTGCCGAGGGCCATGACGGCGGTTGTGGCGGAGAGCATCGCCCAGCGGAGGGCCTCGCCCTCGGCCATACCGGCGCTGGCCTGGAGGAGTTCGGAGATGGCGCCGACGATGAGCGGCGCGGCCGCGGCGCCGAAGACGGCGAGCGCGAGCCCGAAGGCAGAGAACGCCTGCGAGCGGATCCGCGGGGGCGAGACGGCGGCGACGATGGAGATGAGGCCCGGCGTGCCGAGCGAGGCGACGAGCGCGCCGAGGCAGAGGAAGAGCAGGCAGAGGGCGGCGTTCGGCATGAGGAATGCGATGGACCAGGTGATGGTGAGGATGATGGTGGCGACGACGCCGACACGTCCGAGGTAACGGAAGCCGCGGGCGACGTTGCGGTCGGCGAAGGGGCCGCCGTACCAGGTGCCGACGAATGCGGCGAGGGCGAGCGCGGCGAGCGCGCCGCCGGCAGCGGTGGTGGAGAAGCCGAACTCGCGCTCGAAGAGGGCCGGAATCCAGAAGACGACGCCGAAGAGCGAGAAGCCGAAGGCGGCGTTGGTGAAGATGAGGAGGCGGAGGGAGCGGATGCGGAAGATTTTGCCGAGGCTCTGGCGGAAGCCGAGCTTATCGGGCGGGTCCTGGAGGAAGGCGGCGAAGAGGGGGTCCTGCTTCGCGGCGACGACGAGGTCGGCTTCGCCGCGGCGGGGTTCGCGCAGGCGGAGGGCGTAGATGCCGAGGAGGAGACCGGGGAGCGCGGCAGCGGCGAAGCCCCAGCGCCAGCCGACGGCGGCCACGATGGCGCCGCCGATGATGGCGCCGAGGACCTGGCCGAGGGGATTGGCGGAGCGGTGATAGCCGAGGGCGCGGCCGCGGACGCTGACGGGGTAGTAGTCGGAGAGGAGGCTGGCGTGGGTGGGGACGATGGTGCCCTGGCCGAATCCGAGGAGGGCGCGGGTGAGGAAGAGCTGGACGAAGTTCTGCGAGGCGGCGGCGAGGAGGCCGGCGCCGCCCCAGATGACGGCGCCGCCCGAGAGGATGGAGACGCGGCGCCAGCGGTCGGCCCAGTTGCCGGCGGGGAGCGAGATGACGCCGGTGATGAAGACGACGGCGAGCGGGAGGAGGCCGACCGCCCAGTCGGCGAGGTCGAAATCGCGGCGGATATCTTCCATCGCGACGGCGAGGACGGCGCGGTCGAGCTCGTCGACGGCGTTGAGGATGAAGAGGATGACGAGCGGGGCGAGGCCGAAATCGCGCAGGCGCGGCCGGGTGCCGGTCGGCGGGTCAGCCGGGGACGTGGTGACGGGTGAGCTCGCTGCCACGGGGCGCCTCTGGCGGGTGGAGGATGGCGGACAGGGTGAACCTGATTCGTGAATTCTGGGACATTCTGGATCTTGGAGCGAACGTCAACGGTCGGATAAGGTAGAAATGGCAGGATGGCAGCGGAGGCGGGTGCCCGAGAGCGCCTCCGCCAGGCCCGTCGAGCGGGCCGCGCTCCCGTATCCGCGCCCCGGCACCGGGCGACGGCGAGTTGGACGACCGACGGCCGGCGAGTTTCGCCGGCCGCTCAGTTCGCTGGCGGGGAGGGCCATTTTGGGCCTGGTCGTGGCGATCGCTGCGGTCTTCCTTGCCGTGCCGCTGGCGCTGCTGCTGCCGGCGCGGCGGTGGCGCGGGCTGCTGCTGGCGGCGGTGCCGGCGGGGGTGTTCGCGTACTTCGTCAGCCTGCTGGACCGGGCGGCGGAGGGGCGCCCGCTGACGTGGTCGGCGGAGTGGTTCCCCTCGCTGGGGGTGGAGCTGGCGCTCCGGGCGGACGGGCTGGCGCTGCTGTTCGGGCTGCTGATCGCGGGCATCGGGGCGTTCATCCTCGTCTACGCCGAGGCGTACATGGCGGGGAAGCCGGGGGCGGGGCGGCTCGAAGCGACGCTGCTGGCGTTCATGGGCGCGATGCTGGGCGTGGTCTTCGCGGACGACGTCATCACGCTGTTCGTGGCGTGGGAGCTGACGAGCGTGACGTCGTTCCTGCTGATTTCGTTCGAGCAGGAGAAGCTGAAAGCGCGGAAGGCTGCGGTGCAGGCGCTGCTGGTGACGGGCGCGGGCGGGCTGGCGCTGCTGGCGGGGCTGGTGGTGCTGGGGCAGGCGGCCGGGACGTACCGGATTTCGGCGATGAGCGCGGAGGCGGTCGCGGGGAGCTCGCTGGCGACCGGTGCGCTGGTGCTGGTGCTGCTGGGGGCGTTCACGAAGTCGGCGCAGGTGCCGTTCCACTTCTGGCTGCCGGGGGCGATGGCGGCGCCGACGCCGGTGAGCGCGTACCTCCATTCGGCGACGATGGTGAAGGCGGGGGTGTACCTGCTGGCGCGGCTCCACCCGGTGCTCGGCGAGCTGGAGGGCTGGCGGCCGGCGGTGGTGTCGGTGGGAGCGGCGACGCTGGCGGTAGGGGCGTTCGTGGCGGTCCACGAGCGGGACCTGAAGCGGATTCTCGCCTCCACGACGGTGGGGGCGCTGGGGTTCCTGACGATGCTGCTGGGGCTGGGGACGGAGCTCGCGATCAAGGCGGCGATGGTGTTCGTGGTTGGGCATGCGCTGTACAAGGGGGCGCTGTTCATGGCGGCGGGGGCGATCGACCACGGGACGGGGACGCGGATGGTGGACGAGCTGGGCGGGCTGCGGCGGGCGATGCCGTGGACGTTCGCGGCGGTGGCGGCCGGGAGCGTGGGGCTGGCGGGCTTCGGGCCGGTGCTGGCGTTCATCGGGAAGGAGGCCGCGCTGGAGGCGGGGCTGGAGGACGGGGGAGCGGCCGGCGGCTGGGCGCTGGCGGCGATCGTCACCTCGGGGGCGCTGTTCACGGCGGCGGCGGTGGTGCTGCTGCGGCCGTTCTTCGGGGCGGAGCGGGCGCCGGGGCACCCGCACGAGGGGAGCGCGGGGCTGCTCGCGGGGCCGCTGGCGCTGGGGGCGCTCTCCATCGGGCTGGCGCTCGCGCCGGGCGTCATCGAGGGGCGGCTGATCGCGCCGGCGGCGGCAGCAGTCGCCGGAGAGCCGGTGAAGGTGTCGCTGAAGCTGTGGCACGGGTTCAACACGGCGCTCGGGCTGAGCGCGCTGTCGGTCGGCGGCGGCGTGCTGCTGGGGCTGGGAGTGCGGCGGCTGACCGCCCCCACGGGGCGGCTGATGGGCGCGCGGTGGTTCCCCTCGGGGCCGAAGGTGTACGACTGGCTGTACTACGGCATGCAGCGGCTGGCGCGCTTCCACACGGTCTGGGTGCAGCGCGGCTACCTGCGGGGGTACATCGCGGTGGTGCTGCTGACGTTCGTCGGGCTCGCGTGGGCGGCGCTGGTGCGGTGGGGCGGGAGCATCGAGCGGGACTGGCTGACGCCGGCGTTCTACGAGGCGGCGGTGGCGGCGACGATCGTGGCCGGCGCGACGACGGCGATCGTCCACATGTCGCGGCTGGCGGCGGTGACGGCGCTCGGGGCGGTCGGGTTCGGGGTGGCGATCGTGTACGCGCTGTTCGGGGCGCCGGACCTCGCGCTGACGCAGATCGTGATGGAAACGCTGACGGTGATGCTGTTCGTGCTCGTGTTCTACCGGCTGCCGAAGCTGGTGGACCGGGGGCCGATGCGGCGGCGGCTGCGGGATGGAGCGATCGCGCTGGCGGTGGGGGTGACGATGACGGTGCTGGTGCTGGCGTCGCTCGGGCATCAGCAGGGGCAGCCGATTTCGTCGTACTTCGGCGAGACGGCGTACCTCGAGGCGTTCGGGAAGAACGTGGTGAACGTCATCCTCGTGGACTTCCGGGCGCTGGATACGCTGGGTGAGATCGTGGTGCTGGGAACGGCGGCGTTCGGGGTGTTCGCGCTGCTGCGGGTGCGGAGGTGGTCGCGGTGAACTCGTCGATCCTGCGGACGATGGCGCGGCTGCTGGCGTCGCTGCTCTTGCTGGCGTCGCTCTACCTGCTGTGGCGGGGGCACAACGCGCCGGGCGGGGGATTCAGCGGCGGGATCATGGCGGCGGCGGCGTTCGTGCTGATGGCGGTGGCGTTCGAACCGATGGCGGGGTGGCGGGCGACGCGGATTTCGCCGCTTTTGCTCATCCCGCTGGGGCTGGGGGTCGCGCTGGCAAGCGGGTTCGCGGGCGTGCTGGCGGGCGACGGGTTCATGGCGGGGCAGTGGGTGACGGTGAACGTGGGCGAGGGGGTGAAGCTCGGGACGCCGCTGCTGTTCGACATCGGCGTCTACCTCGTGGTCATCGGCGTGGCGCTGGCGGTGATCATCCCGCTGATGGGGGAGGAGGAGTAGGGTGGAGCTGCTGCTGGCGGTGACGGTCGGCTGGCTGTACGCGTGCGGGCTCTACCTGCTGCTGCGGCGGACGCTGGCGCAGGTGGTCATCGGGCTGGCGCTGCTGACGAACGGGACGAACCTCCTGATCTTCGTCGCGGCCGGGCTGGTGCGCGGCGAGCCGCCGCTCATCGGCGACGGGGAGGAGGTGCTGGCGGCGGGGACGGCGGACCCGCTGCCGCAGGCGCTCATCCTGACGGCGATCGTGATCGGGTTCGCGATCCAGGCGTTCGCGATGGCGCTGGCATACCGGGTGTACCGCTCGGTGGGGAGCGACGACATCGATGCGCTGACGACGACGGAGCCGCCGCCCCCGCCGGTGGCGGTGCAGACGGCGGAGGGCGACGCGTGACGCTGCTCGTCGCGCTGCCGGTAATCCTGCCGCTGGCGACGGCGGTGGCGGGGCTGCTGCTGCTTTCGCGGCCGCGGTGGCAGGCGCCGATCGGGTTCGGCGGGGCGCTCGCGCTCCTCGCGGCAGCGGCCGCGCTGCTCGTCCGCACGTGGCAGGACGGCATCCAGGTGATCGAGGTCGGCGGCTGGCCGGCGCCGTTCGGCATCGTGCTGGTCTCGGACATGCTTTCGGCGGTGATGGTGACGGTCGCGGCCGCGGTCGGGCTGGCGGCGACGGTGTACTCGTTCCGGGTGGTCGATGCCGGGCGGATCAGTGCGGGGTACTACGCCCTCATCCACGTGCTGCTGATGGGGGTGTGCGGCGCGTTCCTCTCGGGCGACATCTTCAACCTGTACGTCTGGTTCGAAGTGATGCTGATGGCCTCGTTCGTGCTGCTCGTCATCGGGGGCGAGCGGCCGCAGTTCGAGGCGGGGCTCAAGTACGTGGCGCTGAACCTGCTCGGGTCGGTCGGGTTCCTCTCGGGCGTTGGGCTGCTGTACGGGGCAGCCGGGACGCTGAACATGGCGGACCTCGCCCTTCGGGTGGGGGAAGCGGACGCCGATGCGCGCTACTACACCGTGGTCGCGATGCTGTTCCTGGTGGCGTTCGGGCTGAAGGCGGCGGTGTTCCCGCTCTACTTCTGGCTGCCGGCCTCGTACCACACGGCGCCTGCGCCGGTGGCGGCGCTCTTTGCGGGGCTGCTGACGAAGGTGGGCGTGTATTCGCTGCTGCGGGTGTTCACGCTGATCTTCACGCAGGACACGGGGTACACGCGGGAGCTGCTGCTGTTGATGTCGGCGGCGACGATGGTGAGCGGGGTGCTGGGAGCGGCGGCGCACCAGGACATGAAGCGGATCCTGTCGTTCCACATCATCAGCCAGATCGGCTACATGACGATGGGGCTGGCGCTGGCGACGCCGCTGGCGCTCGGGGGGGCGCTCTTCTACATGGTCCACAACATCATCGCGAAGACGAACCTGTTCTTCGTGGCGGGGGTGGTGCGGCGGCTGCGGGGGAGCTACGAGCTGAAAGACCTCGGCGGGCTGGCGCGGGCGCACCCGTGGCTGGCGGCGGCATTCTTCGTCTCGGCGTTCAGCCTCGCAGGGGTGCCGCCGCTCTCGGGCTTCTTCGCGAAGTTCATCATGGTGCGGGCGGCGATCGAGACCCGGGAGTACGCCGTCGCCGGGGTGATGCTCGGCGTGGGGCTGCTGACGCTCTTCTCGATGGTGAAGATCTGGACGGAGGCGTTCCTGAAGCCGAGCCCGGGCGGGGCGGTGAGCGAGGGAGCGGTCGGGGCCGCGTCGTGGGTGCCGGTCATCGCGTTCGCGCTGCTGGCGATCGCGATGGGGGTGGGGGCGGAATGGTGGTGGCGGCCGATGGAGCTGGCCGGTCAGCAACTGTTCGACCGGACGGGGTATATCGATGCCGTGCTGGGAGGTGGCGCGCGATGAAGGGGCTGCTCTGGATCCTGCTGCTGGCGGGTGCGTGGGCCGCGCTGAGCGGCGCCGTCTCGGGCGTGCAGCTGGCGGTCGGGATGGCGCTCGGGCTCGGGGTGCTGATCTTCCTCGGGGGCGCGGGGACGGACTACCTGCGGAAGGCGCGGGTCGTGGCCGCGTTCGCGGTCTTCTTCGTGGTCGAGCTGGTGAAAGCGAACCTGCGGGTGACGCGCGACGTGCTTTCGCCGAAGCCGCCGATTGCGCCGGGGGTCGTGGGTATCCCGCTCGACCTGGAGGGGGACGGGCCGATCGCGCTGTTCGCGATCGTGATGACGCTGACGCCGGGGACGCTGGCGCTCGACGTTTCGGAAGACCGGAAGACGCTGTACGTGCACGGCATGTGGGTGCGGGACGCGGAGGCGTTCCGGAGGGAGCAGAAGGCCGGGTTCGAACGGCGGGTGAAGGAGCTGGTGGAATGACGGGGCTGCTGGCCGGGAACCCGGCGGAGATTTTCGCGGTGGCGGCGCTCTGCGCGGGCGTGGCGATGGCGGGCTACCGGCTCGTGCGGGGACCGAGCCTGCCGGACCGGGTGGTGGCGCTCGACCTGCTGACCATCCAGGGGCTGGGGCTGCTGACGGTGTACGCGATTGCGGCGGGGCGGTCGGCGTACCTCGATGTCGGCATCGTGCTGACGCTGGTGACGTTCCTCGCGACGACGGCGTTCGCGTACTACATCGAGAAGGGGAGCCACCCGGAGGAGCGGCGGGATGGCTGACATCATCGTGGGCGTGCTGCTGGTTGTCGGGTCGTCGCTGATGTTCGTGGCAGCGCTGGGGATTTTGCGGATGCCGGACCTGTTCACGCGGATGCAGGCGACGACGAAGGCGGCGACGCTGGGCGTGGGGCTGCTGCTGGCGGCGGCGGCGGTGGAGTTCGGGAACCTCGCGGTGACGACGCGGGTGATCGCGGCGGCGGTGTTCATCGCGATGACGGCGCCGGTGGCAGCGCACCTGCTGGGGCGGGCGGCGTACTTCCTCGGGGTGCCGCTCTGGGAGGGGTCGGTGCGGGACGAGCTGCGGGGCCGGTACAACGAGCGGGCGCACGCGCTGGCGTCGCTGGAGGAGGAGCTGGGGGAGGAGCGGCTGGCGCCGGGGCGGGCAACACGGAGAGGGATCGTTTCTGATGACTTTTCCGAAAAACCGAACGCGGGGGATTCTGCGGCAGCACCCGAGGGGACTCCCTGATACGCATCGCGCGCATCCCGGCTGACAGTCGAAACGACAGGGCGCGGCAGGACGCCGCGGATCTCGGCCGGGGAGTCTCACGATGCAGTGGTTCACGAATTTGAAGGTGCAGGCGAAGCTGCTGCTTGCGTTCGGGGTGGTGCTGGCCCTCAACGCGGCTGTGGCCGTGATGGGCGTGCTGGAGCTGCAGAAAGCGGCCGACCGTTCGGCCGCGATGTACCGGGAGAACGTCCTGGGCGTCCAGTACGCGCTCCTGACGAACTACAACATGGCAGCGAGCGGCCGGGAGGAGAAACGGGCGTTCCTGCAGCCGGACGTGACGAAGCGGGCGCCGCTCATCGAACAGGGACGAAAAGAGCTGGCCGCCGCCGAGCAGGCGATGGCGGACTACCACCAGACGTTCGCCTCGACGGCCGACGCGCAGCAGTGGGCGGAGGTCGAGGAGATGGTGAAGCCGGTCATCGCGGACCGGCGGAAGATTTTCGATTTGCTGGAAGCCGGGAAGGATAGCGAGGCGGCCCAGGTCGCCGCGGGGATGAACGACCGGATTGCGGCGATGAACGCGGCGCTCGAGGAGTCAGGACGGTTCAACGCGGCGATCGCCTCGGATTCGAAGGACGCAGCGGCGAGTGCGGCCTCGCGGGCGCGGGCGCTGCTCGTCGGGCTGACGGTCGGCGCGGTGCTCGCGGGGCTCGGGCTGGCCACGTGGCTGGCGCGGTCGATGGCGCGGACGGCGCGGGAGGTGCGCGACGCGGCGCGGTCGATCGCGCGGGGCAACGTGAACGTCGCGGTTTCGGTCCGGTCGAAGGACGAGCTCGGCGAGGCCGCGGAGGCCTTCGGCGAGATGACCGGCTACCTGAAGGAGATGGTGGCCGCGGCGGAGGCGGTGGCGAACGGCGACCTGACGGCGCGGGTGCAGCCGCGCGGCCATGACGATGCGCTGGGCAACGCGCTCCAGCGGATGGTGGGCAGCCTGCGCGACCTCATCGGGCAGGTGCGGCAGCAGGCCGAGGGCATCCTCTCGGCGGCGGGCCAGCTGGGCGACGCGAGCGACCAGATGGCGGCGGCCACGGGGCAGATCGCGACGGCGATCAACGAGGTCACGCGTTCGACCGTGGCGCTGAGCGGGCTCTCGCAGGAGAGCGCGCGGGAGGTGGAGCGGGTGGCGAGCGGCTCGCAGCAGGTGGCGGCAGGCGCGCAGGAATCGGCGGCCTCGGCGGGGCAATCGCGCGAAGAGGCCGAGCGGATGGGCCAGCGGATTCAGCTGGTCGCGAAGGCCTCGGGCGAAGTGGCCGAAGCCGCGGAGGAGTCGAAGCGGGCGGCGCTGCAGGGCCAGGAGGCGGTCGCCCAGGCGGTCGCGTCGATGGCGTCGATCGCGGCGGCGGTGGAGCGCGCTTCGAAGACGGTGGACATGCTCGGCGAGTACGGCCAGCAGATCGGCGACATCGTGAAAGCGATCGACGAGATCGCGGCGCAGACGAACCTGCTCGCGCTGAACGCGGCGATCGAAGCCGCCCGGGCGGGCGAGCAGGGGCGCGGCTTCGCGGTCGTGGCCGAAAACGTGCGGTCGCTGGCGGAACGCTCGAGCGCGTCGACGAAGGAGATCGCGGACCTCATCGCCAAGGTGCAGCAGGGCACGCAGGAAGCCGTCGATGCGATGGCGGCCGGCGTGCGCGACGTCGAGGAAGGGCAGCGGATTACCGGCGAGGCCGGCGAGGCGCTCCAGGCGATCATCGCGACGGTGGCGCGCTCGGCGGACCGGATGAAGGAGATCGCGCGGGACGTGCAGGGCCTGGCGGCCGGCGCGGAACGGATCGTGGCCTCGGCGGAGCAGATTGCCGCGCTGGCGGGCGAATCGGCGCAGGGGGCGAGCGAGATGGCCGCGGGCACCTCGAAGGTGACGGAGGCGATCCTGCAGGTCTCGGCAACGAGCGAGGAGACGAGCGCCTCGGCGGAGGAGGTTTCGGCCTCGACGGAGGAGCTTTCGGCGCAGGCGCAGGAGCTGGCGGCGACCGCGAGCCAGATGCGGGAGATGGCGAACGCGCTGGCGGCGGCCGCGGGGAGGTTCCGGCTGGCGTAGGCGGCGAACCGGGAACCGGGAGGCGGGAACCGGGAGGCGGGAGCCGGGAGGCGGGAGGCGGGAGTTGGGAGCGTGGGAGGAGGCATCGGGAGGTGTCGACTCCCTTCTCCCTTCTCCCTTCTCCCTTCTCCCTTCTCCCTTCTCCCTTCTCCCTTCTCCCTTCTCCCTTCTCCCGCTTCCCGGTTCCCCGTTCCCGCTGAAACGGCGAGCGGGTAGGCTCGGAGGGCGAGAGATTTCGCGCCGGGGAGTGGCATGAAGACGTCGTTCTACGAGGCGGACCCGTTCAGCGGGAGCAAGGGCGAGCACTACTGCACGATCGAGTCGGACTACCGGTGGGAGAAGGGGGACGAGGTGTGGATCGAGACGGGCGGGAAGCGGCTGAAGCTGCGCATCACGTGGGTGCACGTGACGGTGCACGCGGACGGTTCGGTGACGCGGGAGCTGCTGGGGCTCAAGCTGTAGGCGCGGGCGTCAGCCGTCGCCGGGCGGGGGGACGTCGGCGCGGGGGATTTCGCGGACGCCGGCACGGTGGAGCGCGGTGAGCATGGCGTACCGTTCGGGGCCGGTGCGGACCCATTCTTCGGCGGCGGTGCCGGCGAGGGGGCGCTTCACCTCGGCCGGGACGCCGACGGCGAGCATGCCGCCGGGGATTTCGGTGCCCGGGGCGACGACGGCGCCGGCGGCCACGAGCGCGCCTTCGCCGACGACGGCCCCGTCGAGGACGATGGCGCCGTTCGCGATGAGGGCGCGGGCGCCGATGGTGGCGCCGTGGACGACGCAGCCGTGGGCGATGGAAACCTCATCGCCGATGAGCGCCGGGTTGCCGGCGCGGCTGTGGACGACGGCGCCGTCCTGCACGTTGGCGCCGCGGCCGATGACGACGTAGCTGGTATCGCCGCGGACGACGGTGCCGTACCAGATCGAGGCGCCGGCGTGGATGGTGACATCGCCGACGACCGAGGCGGTGGGGGCGATGAACGCGGTGGGGTGGATGCGCGGGACTTTGTCGCCGACGGCGTAGATGGGCACGAGGGGGATTCTCGGGCAGGCGGCGGGCAGTGTCGATGTGGCGGAGCGGGGCGGGTCGCCTACAATGCCGTGTCGGGCGCGCAGCTGGCGGCCCGGGGAGGTTCGCATGGAGATCGCCGGGAAGGTCGCGGTCGTGAGCGGCGGGGGTTCGGGAATCGGCCGGGCGACGGTGCTCGAACTGGCGCGGCGGGGCGCGCGGGTGATCGTCGCGGACATCGACGAGGCCGGGGCGCGGCAGACGGCGGACCTCGCCGGCGCGGCGGGCGGCATCGCCATCGCGCGGCGGTGCGACGTGACGCGCACGGAAGACCTCGCGGGGGCGATGGCGTGTGCGTTCGAGCACTGGGGCGCGCTCGACATCGTCTTCAACAACGCCGGCATCGGCGGCGAAGACCTGTTCGCGGACGACCCGGGGCCGTGGGAGCGGATCATCGAGATCAACCTGATCGCCGTGATCGATGCGACGCGGATTGCGGTGCGGGAGATGCGGCGGAGCGGGAAGGGCGGCGTGATCATCAACACGGCGTCGATGGGCGGGCTGCTGCCGATGCCGGATTCGCCGGTCT
Source organism: Tepidiforma sp. (assembly GCF_026419595.1). Taxonomy (NCBI): domain Bacteria; kingdom Bacillati; phylum Chloroflexota; class Tepidiformia; order Tepidiformales; family Tepidiformaceae; genus Tepidiforma; species Tepidiforma sp. The sequence continues at coordinate 54,925 of NZ_JANZZD010000012.1, forward strand.
ACGCGGCCTCGAAGGCGGGTGTGGTGAACTTCACGCGGTCGCTGGCGCACCTCGCGGCGCAGGACCGCATCCGGGTGAACGCGATCTGCCCGTCGTTCACGGATACGCCGCTGGTGCGGCGGAGCGGCGACGCGCGGGTGGAGGAGGTGGCGAAGCTGGTGGGCGGCATTTTGCAGCCGGAGGACGTGGCTGCCGGGGTCATCGAGCTGATCGAGGACGATTCGCGAGCGGGGGCGATCATGCGGGTGACAGTGCGCGGCGGCCGGGACTTCGCGCGCGAGGTGCGGCCGTACTGATGGCGGAGTACGAGACGCTGCTGGTGGAGCGGGACGCGGAGCTGCCGGGGCTCGTGACGGTGACGCTGCACCGGCCGGAGAAGCTGAACGCGATCAGCGGGCGGATGCATCGGGAGCTGCAGGAGGTTTGCCGGGAGCTGGCCGACGACGCAGAGGCGCGGGTAGTGATCCTGACGGGCGCGGGCCGGGCGTTCTCGGCGGGGGCGGACCTCGGAGGGAGCGCTTCGGACCCGAACCGGCCGCCGCTGGCCACGCTGCAGGCGGAGCGGTCGCCGCTGCGGGAGCGGCTGCGGGCGAGCCAGGGGAACCGGACAGCAGCGGCGCTCGAAGGGCTGCCGCAGGTGACCATCGGGGCCGTGAACGGGCTGGCGATCGGCGGCGCGGTGGTACTGCTCGCGTGCCTCGACCTGCGGATCGCGGCGGCGACGGCGTGGTTTTCGATCCCGGAGGTGGACCTCGACATCCCGCTGACGTGGAACGCGCTGCCGAGGCTGATGCGGGAGCTGGGCCCGGCGCGGACGCGCGAGCTCGTGATGACGTGCGAGCGGTTCACGGCGGAGCAGGCGCTGGCGTGGGGGTTCGTGAACCGGGTTGTGCCCGAAGGCGAGGCGCTGGCGGCGGCGCGGGAGCTCGCGCGGCAGCTGCTGGCGAAGGACCCGATGGCGCTGGCGCTGACCAAGAGCACGTGCGCGGCGCTCGCGGACGCGATGGTGCCGGCCCACGTGACGCACAGCGACCCGGACTACCTCGTGCTCGCGCGGCTGCTGGCGCAGGAGCGGGGCGGACGGGGTTCGACAGGGGGCTAGGGCGCAGGGGAGAATTCGGGACGGTGCATCACGACCCCTACGCGGCCGATGCGGCGTTCTACGACGCCATCCACGACGGCTTCCGGGACGACATCGACCTCTGGCTCGCCTATGCGGGGCGGACGGACCGGCCGGTGCTGGAAGTCGGCTGCGGCACGGGGCGCATCGCGGTCGAGCTGGCGGCGCACGGCCACGACGTGACCGGCATCGACCCCTCACCGGCGATGCTGGCGCGGGCACGAAGGCGGGCGGACGAGCGGGGGCTCGACGTCCGGTTCATCGAAGGGCGGGTGCTGGACCTCGCGCTCGAGCCGGGGCACTACGGCTTCATCGTGGTGCCGCTCGACGTGTTCCTCTACTGCCGGGACGGCGACGAGCAGCGGGCGACGCTGGAGCGGCTGGCGGAGGCGCTGACCTTCGACGGGACGCTCGCGCTCGACCTGCCGGGGCCGACGGCGTGGCTGGACCCGGCGACGAACGGGCAGCCGGTGCTGGCGTTTTCGGGGGAGACGGAGGACGGCGAGACGTTCGAGTGCTGGCACGTGCACGAGGATGACCTCGCGGAGCAGGTGCGGACGCTGCGAGTCGCGTACGAGACGGTCACGGAGGAAGGGACCGTGCGGCGGCGGGTGAGCGTGCACCGGCTGCGGTACGTCGGCCGGTGGGAGCTCGAGTACCTGCTGGAGGCCGCGGGGCTGGACCTCGTGGATCTGTTCGGGGATTACGACCTTTCGCCGCTGGATAGCGGCAGCAGCCGGATGGTGGCAATCGCGCGGAGGAGGCCGGGATGACGACACCGCGAATCGTGCTGGATGCGATGGGAGGCGACAACGCGCCGGGGGAGCCGGTGGCGGGGGCGCTGATGGCTGCCGGGGTGCTCGGCGTGGAGCTCATCCTCGTCGGGCGGCGGGAGGCGATCGAAGCGGAGCTGCGGGGGACGGGGACGATCCGCGACGTGCGGGTGGTGGACGCGCCAGATGTCATCGAGATGGAGGAGCACCCGACGGAGGCGGTGCGTTCGAAGCCGAAGAGTTCGATCGTGGTCGGTCTCGAGATGGTGAAGCGGGGGGAAGCGGACGCGTTCGTGACGGCCGGGAACACGGGGGCGACGATGGCGGGCGCGCTGCTGACGCTGGGGCGGGTGCGCGGCATCGGGCGGCCGGCGCTGGCAACGATCTTCCCGGCGGCGGATGGGAAGCTGACGATGCTGCTGGACGTGGGGGCGAACGCGGATTGCCGGCCGGTGCACCTGTTCCAGTTCGCGCACATGGGGGCGGCGTACATGGAGCGGATGTTCGGAGTCGCGCGGCCGCGGGTCGGGCTGCTGTCGATCGGCGAGGAGGAGAGCAAGGGGAACCAGCTGACGCTGGAAGTGCACCAGATGCTGCGCGGGAGCCGGCTGAACTTCATCGGGAACGTGGAGGGGAAGGACCTGCCGAAGGGGATGGCGGACGTGGTGGTGATGGACGGGTTCACCGGGAACGTGGTGCTGAAGACGGCGGAGGGGATTGCGGAGCTGCTGTTCGGGGAGCTGCGGAAGGCGGTCGAGCTGACGCCGTGGAACAAGGCGGCGGGCCTGATCCTGATGTCCGAGCTGCGGAAGGTGAAGCGGCGGCTGGATTATGCGGAGTACGGCGGGGCGCAGCTGGTGGGGGTGGACGGGATCGTGGTCATCGGGCACGGGCGGTCGAACGCGCGGGCGATTTACAACGCCCTGAAGGCGGCGCGGGATGCGGTGCACAACGGCGTGCTCGAGACGATGCGGGCTGTGGGGAAGGAGATCCCGGCGCGGGGGCAGGGAGGGGCCGGGGAGGGCGCCGCCGGGGACAGCGGGGAGGATTGACGGCGGCGCCCCGGCGCGAGCTCAGCCCGCCGGCCCGGCCGCGGCTCGGGACGGAGGGCGGGCGGGGGCCTGCCGGCGCGGGCGCACGTAGACGAGACGCACCGTCAGGGCGCCGACCAGCATCGAAGCAGTGAGGACGTAGAAGAGCGCGACCGGGGGGGCGCTGGTATCGGTGCCGATGCGGACGCCGTGCCAGAGGGCAGCGAGATAGGCGACGAAGGCGGCGCGGTGGACCCAGCGCCAGGTCGCCGGGCCGATCGCTCCGCGGAACCAGAAGCTGAAGGTGACGATGGCGAAGAGGTAGAGCGCGATGGTGCCGAGGGCGGTATCGGCCCGTTCGTACGAGGATGCGAACGGGATGAAGAGGTCGGCGAGGCCGAAGTCGGTCCAGCCGTCGGGGATGAGGACGAGCGCGTGGCCGAGCCCGAGGGCGAGGCCGGCGAGGGCGAAAGCCTGGTGGGCGGCCAGGAGGCGCGCGCGGTTCACGAGGCCATCGAACCAGGCGGAGGACATGAGGAGGCCGCCCGCGAGGGAGAGCCAGAGGAAAAGATAGGCGGTGAGGCCGGCGGCGCGGGAGGCGTACCAGGCTCCATGGCCATCGGCCGGGGGGAGGACGCCGGCGAGAGGGAGGCTGGCGGCAGCCCCAGCGAGGAGCCCGGCCGCCACGGCGGCGGTGATGACGGCGCGGTAGGACATCTCAGGAGCCTTTCGATTTCCTCGGCGCCACGTGGGGCGCGGGCTTCGGGGGGCTGGCGGGCGCGGCGACGGCTGCAGCGGGGGCCGAAGCCAGCCCGGCCGCCGGGAGCGGGGCGGCCGCGCCGGCCGGCTCGCGGTGCTCGGCGAGCGCGATGGCGTTCCAGGCGGCGGCGAAGGTGGCCGCGGCGGCGGCGAAGATGGCGATGCGGGTGAAAACGAACCGCGGTGCAGAGCGGGGCTTAGTCGTCATCGTCGTGCTCGCGCTTTTCGTGTTCGCGGCGGTCGTCGTCCTCGCGGTCACGGTCGTCGTCGTCCTTGCGGCTGGTCTTGGTTGCGAACGCCGCGCCATTCGAGGACGTTGACCACGCAGACGTATCGGCGGCGAATGCACCCGCGCCGGCGGGCGGGCTCGCGGAGGGGCTTTCGGCGGACTGCTCCCGGCTGCCGGAGTCGAACACGTCCTGCGAGGCGGCGGTCACGCCGATGGCGGCGGCGGAGAGGCCAGTTACGACGGCGGCAGCGGCGAGCGAGGCGATGCGGTTCATGAACGGGAACCTCCCGATGCGGAATTCCATGGGGTACATCGGGAGGTCCGGGCGAAAGGTGTCACGTGCCGGGCGAGCATTTCCGCATCGTTACCCCGGCGCGTCGGGCTGGCGCCTCAGTCGTCGTCGCGGTCGTCGTAACGGTCGTCGTCGCGGTCGTCGTCGCGGTCGTCGTAACGGTCATCGTCGCGGTCGTCGTAACGGTCATCGTCGCGGTCGTCGTAACGGTCGTCGTCCCGGTCATCCCGGTCGTCGTCACGGCCGGACGCGGAGGGCTGGCTGCTGCGGATGTCGCGGTCATCGCCGGGTTCGGTGCGCGTGTCGCGGGGCGCGGTGCCGCCCCGGTCGTCGCCGGACCGGGCGGACGTTTCGAGGACGGCGGGAGCACCGCCGGGGAGGGCGGGAGCCGGCGCGGGCGCGGCGGACTGCGTGACGACAGGGGCTGGCGCGGCGTTCCCGGGCTCGCCGCCGAAGGCGCCCTGGCTGGAGGCGGCCGCGCCGACGGCGGCGACCGAGAGCCCGGTCGTGGCGACGGCGGTGAGGATGGATGCGAGGCGATTCATGGACGGGGGACCTCCCGAGGGTGGATTCGCGAGGTACATCGGGCGTGGGCAGCGAAAGGTGTCAGGCCGGACCTGAAACGGCGAACATCTTTACCGGGGCCAGGCGGGCGAGGCTGTCGGCCGGACATGGGCATCGAGGGCGAGGGCGGCGATGCCGCGCGCGGCGGCGAGGTCGATGCCTTCACCGCCGGCGATGAGGATGGCCTTGGCCCAGGTCTCCGCTTCGCGGCAGGAGGCGGCGAGGACGGAGACCTGGACGAAGGGCGAGTCGGCGGGCAGCCCGGTGCGCGGGTCGATGAGGTGGTGGGCCTGGCCGCCGGCGGCGGTGCGCCAGCGGCGCTTGAGGGTGGTCGAGGTGGCAAGCGCGCCGGCGACGATGCCGGACCAGGCGGGTTCGCCGCCGGGGCCATCGATGGCGAGCTGCCAGCCGCCGAGGCCGGGGGCCTCTTCGCCGACACAGCGGATATCGCCGCCGGCGTTGACCATCGCAGGGGCGCCGGCTGCGGCGTCGAGGTGTTCGGCGGCGAGGTCGGCAGTCCAGCCCTTCACGATGCCGCCGAGGTCGAGCTGGCCGTCGCGGAGACGCCAGCCGGCGGGGGTGCGTTCGAGGGCGGCGCGGGGGTCGGGCGGCGCGAGGGGGCGGGGGTCGCCGCCGGCGACCTGTTCGAAGGAGCGGTCGTACCCGGCGGCCGCGAGGGCCGGGAGGATGAGGGGGTTGAAGAGGCCGCCGGTGGCGTCGAAGGCGGCGAGGGCGAGCGGGAGGATGGCATCGAGCCACGGGTCGGCGATGGTTTCGCCGCGGTTGAGGCGGCTGACGAGGCTCGAGGGCCGGAAGCGGGAGAAGCGGGCTTCCTGCTGTTCGAAGAGGAGGCGCGCTTCGAGGAAGGGGAGCGCCGGGCGTTCGGGGGCGACGACGAGGAGGTCGACCGCGGTGTTCATGGCGCGGAAGGATTCGCTGTGCTCCACGGCTTCACCTTTGGCGCCGAGCATAGGACGATCCCGGCATGGGGACGAACGACCTGCCGCCGCTGGACCGACCGTTTTTCATCGTGAACCCGGCTTCGGGGGGAGGGAGGACGCGGAACCGCGTCGGGGCGCTCATCGACGCGATCGAACGGGCGGGGCTGGAGGCGGATTGCGCCTTTACGACGCGGCCGGGCGAGGGGATCGCCATCGCGCGGGAGGCGGTCGCGGCGGGGCGGACGTTCCTCGTCGCGTGCGGCGGCGACGGGACGGTGAACGAGGTCGTGAACGGGGTGATGGCGGAAGGCGCTGCCGAGCGGGTGAAGGTGGGGACGATCGGGATGGGGACGGGGAAGGACATCGCGAAGTGCCTCGGCATCGGGCGGGGGGCCCGGGCGCTGCGGGCGATCGCGCAGGGCGAGGAGCGGCGGGTCGACATCGGCAAGGTGACGGCGATCGGCGAGGACGGGCAGGAGCAGGTGCGGTACTTCCTGCTGGAAGCATCGGCGGGGTGGGTGCCGGAGATTTCACAATCGACGCCGCGGTGGCTGAAGCGGCTGGGCGATACGGCGCCGTACGTCATCATGACGGTGGTGAAGATGCTCGGGCCGATGGGGCGGAGCTTCACCCTGCGGATCGACAGCCAGGAGTTCGACGGGCGGTACAACACGGTCAGCGTGCACAACATGGAGCTGTGGGGCGGCGACCTCGTCGCGGCGCCCGGTGCGGCGCCGGATGACGGACTGTTCGACGTGATCCGGTGGGGAGACCTGGGACGGCGGGAGGTGCTGCGGGCGGTCGACGGGCAGCGGAAGGGCGGGGTGCACCTCGAGATGGAGGGGGTCGACCGGCACCCGGCGCGGGTGGTGGAGCTGTCGTCGCCGAAGCCGACGCGGCTGGACCTGGACGGGGAGATGGGGGGCTACCTGCCGGCGCGGATCGAGATGGTCGCAGGGGCGATCCGGTTCGCGGCGCCGCTCGGCGGGAACGCGGGCGAACGGTAGCACCCTGAACGGGGTGGGCCTACACTGCGTAGCGAAAGTTCGTTCGAAACGAAAGGGCCCCTCATGCGTGAAGTCGTAATCGTCGATGCGGTTCGCACCCCGCTCGGCCGCCGGGGCGGCGTGCTGAGCAAGAACCACCCGGTGGAGACATCGGCGCTGCTGCTGCAGGCGCTGGCGAAGCGGAACAACATGGACCCGGAGATCGTGGACGACGTGATCTACGGGTGCGTCTCGGAAGTCGGCGCGCAGTCGACGAACCTGGCGCGGAACATCGTCCTGACGGCGCGGTGGCCGTACACGATCCCGGGCGTGACGCTGGACCGGCAGTGCAGCTCGAGCCAGCAGGCGGTGCACTTCGCGGCGAACCAGATTGCCTCCGGCGTGCACGATGTGGTGGTGGCGGGCGGCACGGAGTGGATGTCGCAGATCCCGCTGGGCGCGAACATCGGGCAGGGCCTCGGCTTCCCGTTCACGGATGCGATGCGGGAGCAGTACGACCTGAGCAGCCAGGGCATCGCGGCGGAGCGGATTGCGGAGAAGTGGGGCATCAGCCGCGAGGAGGCGGACGAGTTCGCGGTGGAGAGCCAGGCGAAGGCGGCCAAGGCGCAGGCCGAGGGCCGCTTCAAGAACGAGATGGTGCCGGTGCCGGGCAAGAAGAAGATCAAGAAGGCGGACGGCACGGAGGAGTGGGAGGACGCCATCATCGACTTCGATGAGGGCATCCGGCCCGGGACGACGGTGGAGGTACTGGCGCAGCTGAAGCCGAGCTTCAAGGAGAACGGCGTCCACCATGCGGGCAACTCGAGCCAGATCACGGACGGTTCGGCGGCGGTGCTGCTGACCCACCCGGAGAAGGCGAAGGAGATGGGCTGGAAGCCGCGGGCGCGGATCGTGTCGCAGGCGGTGGTCGGTTCGGACCCGGAGCTGATGCTGACGGGGCCGATCACGGCGACGCCGCTGGCGCTGCAGCGGGCGGGCCTGACGATGCGGGACATCGACCTGTTCGAAATCAACGAGGCGTTCGCGAGCGTGGTGCTCGCGTGGAAGCGCGAGCTGAACCCGGACATGTCGAAGGTGAACGTGAACGGCGGCGCCATCGCGCTGGGGCACCCGACCGGCTGCACCGGGGCGCGGCTGTTCGCGACGCTGGTGAACGAGCTTGAGCGGACGGGCGGCCGGTACGGGCTGATCACGATGTGCGTCGGCGGCGGCATCGGCACCGCGACGGTGATCGAGCGGCTCGACTAAGCCGGTCCGGGCTTCACAACGACGCAGCGGGGCGGCCCCGATGGGCCGCCCCGCTGTTTGGTGCCTGCCTGCCGAAGCGCCTCAGCGGGAGAGGGCGGGCTCAGGGCTGAGGAGGAAGCCTTCGTAGCCGTTGGCGGCGACTTCGGCGCACTTCTGGGCGTAGAGGCCGACGCCGCCGATGTAGGGCATGAAGACGCGCGGCTTGCCGGGGACGTTGGCGCCGATGTACCAGGAGTTGGCGCGCGGGTAGAGCGTGAGGTCGGCGACCTGGTTGACGTGGTCGACCCAGGCGTCCTCGGCGGCGGGCGCGGCTTCGATGACGGCAAGGTCGCGCTCGCGGAGGTATTCGAGACAGTCGGTGACCCAGTCCACGTGCTGCTCGATGGAGACGATCATGTTGCTGAGGACGGAGGGGCTGCCGGGGCCGGTGATGGTGAACATGTTGGGGAAGCCGGCGACCTGGAGGCCGAGGTAGGTGCGGGGGCCGTGCTCCCACTTGTCGCGGAGGGTGAGGCCGTTGCGGCCGCGGATGTCGATGCGGAGGAGGGCGCCGGTCATGGCGTCGAAGCCGGTGGCGTAGACGATGGCGTCGAATTCGAACTCGGTGCCGTCCTGGAGGCGGAGGCCCTTCGGCGTGATCTCGGCGATGGGGTTGTCGCGGATGGAGACGAGTTTGACGTTGGGGCGGTTGAAGGTTTCGTAGTAGGCGATATCGACGCAGAGGCGCTTGGTGCCGAAGGGGTAGTCGCGCGGGCAGAGGGCCTCGGCGGTTTCGGGGTCCTGGACGATTTCGCGGATTTTGCTGCGGACGAATTCGGCCGCGGTCTCGTTGGCATCGAGGTTGATGGCGACGTCGTTGAAGGCGCCGCCGATGGCGAAGCCGCCGATGGCCCAGCGGCGCTCGAACTCGCGGCGGCGCTCTTCTTCGCTGACGGCGAGGGCGGAGACGTCGTTCAGTTCGATGCCGAGGATGCCGGCGGAGGTGGTGCGGGCTTCGGCGCGGAGCTCGGCGATGCGGGCGGCGACTTCCTGCCACTGGGATTCGTCGAGCAGGTAGTTGTGGGCGGGGACGGAGAAGTTGGGAGTGCGCTGGAAGACGGTGAGGTGCTCGGCCTGGCGGGCGATGATCGGGATGGACTGGATGGCCGAAGAGCCGGTGCCGATGACGGCGACGCGCTTGCCGGTGAAGTCGACGCCTTCGTGGGGCCAGGCGCCGGTGTGGTAGGACTCGCCTTCGAAGGCGTCGATGCCGGGCACTTCCGGCGTCTTGGGGACGGAGAGGCAGCCGGTGGCCATGATGAGCCAGCGGCAGGTGTAGGCGTCGCCGCGGTCGGTGTGGACGGTCCAGCGGGCGGAGGCGTCGTCGTAGTGGGCGGCGGTGACGCGGGTGGAGAACTGGATGTCGCGGCGGAGGTCGTAGCGGTCGGCGACGAATTCGATGTAGCGGAGGATTTCGGGCTGGGTGGCGTAGCGCTCGGTCCAGCGCCATTCGCGGGCGAGGTCGGGGTCGAACCCGTACTGGTACTGGAGGGATTCGATGTCGCAGCGGGCGCCGGGGTAGCGGTTCCAGTACCAGGTGCCGCCGACGTTGTCGCCGGCTTCGATGACGCGGGCGGAGAAGCCGGCGCGGCGGAGCCGGAGGAGCTGGTAGAGCCCGGCGAAGCCGGCTCCGACGATAATGCTGTCGAATTCGAGGGATTGATTCGAGGTCACGCTTCGGCCTCCGAGCAGGGGTGAGGGGATTCTTGCACCGGGGCTAAGGACTGTCCACGGGTGCGGGAAGCAGGGAGGTTTGGGAGGATCGGGGGCATGGCAGGCAAACCGGCGGGACAGGTGACGCGGGGGAAGACGGCGCCGAACCGGCTCCGGCTGGTCGATACGTGGCTGCTGGTGGCGGAGCGAGCGCGGCTGCGGGCGCTCGCCGGCCCGGTGGAGGACCTCGGGTTCGGGGAGACGCCGGTGACGACGGTCGAGCTCTTCGAGCGGGTGCGGGCGGCGAACCCGGGAGCGGAGGTGGTGGGGGTGGAGATCGACCCGGAGCGTGCGGAGCGGGCGCGGGCGTGGGAGCGGGCGGGGCTGCGCTTCGCGCGGGGCGGGTTCAACCTGCCGCTGGGGGAGGGCGAACGGGCGGGGCTGGTGCGGGCGTTCAACGTGCTGCGGCAGTACAGCGAGGCGGAGGTGCGGGCGGCGCTGGAGACGGTCGCGCTCGGGATGGCGCCCGGGGCGCTGCTCATCGAAGGGACGTGCGACCCGTGGGGGCGGCTTGCCTGCTGGTGGGCGTGGGAGCGGAGCGATGCGCTGCCGCGGCCGGGCGGGCGGTGGGAGGAGGCACCGCTGCGGCGGCGGCTGCTGGTGTTCGGGCAGCGGCTGCGGTTTTTCGCCGAGGGGCCGCGGGCGTTCCAGCCCTACCTGCCGAAGGAGCTGATCCACCACGCGGAGCCGGGCGGCGTGCTCGACGGGTTCTTCGCGGCGTGGGAGCGGGCGTGGCTGGCGGCGGCCGGGCGGCCGCCAGCGGAGCGGTGGCGGGCGTCGGTGCTGGCGATGGCGGAGGTGTGCCCGGCCGACCGGCGGCGGCGGGTGATCGACCGGGGACTGGCGGCGTTCGGCTGCGACGCGGGGCCGATCGCGGAGGCGCTGGCGGCGGTCAGTTGACGCCGCCCGGGTCGCCGGGGCGGATGGGGTTGGTGAACTGGCGGCCGATGTCGGTGAGGTCCCCGGAAAGGTCGTCGCCGGCGGGCCGGACGCCGTCGCGGACCCAGCGGACGAGGTCGTCGAAGGCGGTGAGCAGCTCCTGGCTGGAGAACTGGCAGTGGCCGCCGGCACGGATGGCGCGCTGGACGAGGAGGTCGGATTTGCCGGCGGCGCGGACCTTCTGGAGGTAGGACTGTTCGAGGGAGATGGGGACGAAGAGGTCGCCGGTGTTGTGGAGCGTGAGGAGCGGCGCGGAGAGGTTGCCGGAGGTGGGGACGGCGTCGGGGTGGGCGTCGGCGTTGCGTGCGGCAGGGTCGGGTGCGAAGCGGCGGACGCCGGCGTTCAGCTGGTCGGCGGAGACGCCGAGGCCGGGGTCGATGGCGTAGACGTGGTCTTCGTTCGTGGCGGCGCGGGTGACGAGGAGCTTGCGCTCGGGGTCGACCATGGCGAGGCCGAAGTTGACGAGGTACTGCTCGGCGAAGCCCTCGGCGAAGAAGGGGCGGGGGCCGCCGGTGAGGTATTTCACGGCGGAGGCGAACCGGCGGCCGGCTTCGGTGGGGCGCTGCGGGGTGCCGAGGAGAACGGGCAGGCGGGTGAGGAAGATGCCGGTGAGGTCGGCGCCGGGTTCGCCGATCGGGAAGCGGAGGCCGGAGAAGTACTCGGCGAGGGCGACCCAGGAGACGAGGTAGTCGATCTGCTCGATGCCGCCGAGGGCGCCGCAGAGCGCGAGGCCGCCATCGTATTCGCCGGCGTGGTGTTCGAGGGCGAGGGCGACGACGTTGCCGCCCATGGAGGCGCCGATCAGGTAGGTGCGGGCGGGTGCGCCGAATTCGGCTTCGAACTGGCGCTTGAGGGCGAGCGTGTCGTCGGCGCCGATGCCGGGGACGTAGCCGTTTTCGCTGTAGGAGCTGGCGGCCCAGGCGTAGCCGCGGTCGATGAGCGCCTGGCGGAGTTCGCGCGGGGGATTCTGGACGCTGACTTCGGTGCCGAAGCCGGCGAAGCCGTGGGCGTAGAGCACGAGGTCGCCGTTCCAGGCATCGGGGATTTCGATGCGGTAGGCGGCGCGGCCGAGGATGCCGTAGCTGGCGCGGGCGCCGGGCAGTGGTTCGAAGGCCGGGTCGGCGGCGGTGGTTGGGATGCCGGCGCTGGTGCCGAGCGGCCGGTACTGCCTGGGGCCGGGGTCGGCAGCGGGCGAGGGCGCCGGCGATTCGACGGCCGCGGGGGAGGGGGAGTCGGCCGGCGGGGCAGGGGCCGCGCTGGAGCAGGCGGCGATGAGCCCGGTCAGCAGCGGGAGGAGGGCGAGGCGGAGGAGGCGGGACATGGCGGAAGGATACCGCCGGGCGCGGCCGGGGCGGGTCAAGCGGCGGGAAGGGCGGAGCTCAGCATTCGCCGTAGCGGAAGGCGGGCTTCTCGAGGTACTGGCGGAGGCTCATGCCGTTCTGGTCGCGCTGGGAGAGGACGGGCGACTGGATGGGCCAGTCGACGCCGACATCGGGGTCGTTCCAGGCGACGGTGCCTTCGGAGGGCGGGGTGTAGAGGCCGGTGCACTTGTACTGGACTTCGGCGGCCTCGCTGAGGGTGAGGAAGGCGTGGCCGAAGCCGGGCGGCACCCAGAGCTGGCGCATGTTCTCGGCGGTGAGTTCGATGGCGAAGTACTTGCCGAAGGTGGGCGAACCGACGCGGAGGTCGAGGGCGACATCGAGGATGGCGCCATAGGTGCAGCGGACGAGCTTGCCCATGGGGGCCGTCATGTCCTGGTAGTGGAAGCCGCGGAGGACGGCCTTGCCGGAGCGGGAGTGGTTGTCCTGGACGAAGTTGGTGGGGAGGCCGTGCTCGCGGAAGCGCTGTTCGTGGTAGACCTCGATGAAGAAGCCGCGCTCATCGCGGAAGAAGTCGGTATCGATGACCAGGACGCCTTCGAGCGGGGTGGTCGAGACGTGGATGTCCACAGGCGGCTACTCCTCCTCGAACGGTTCGAAGATGCGGTTGGAGGCCTGGTATGCGGGGCGGACCTGCTCGAGGAGCTGCATCCAGGCGATGTTGTAGTACTTCGGGTGGCCGAGCTGTTCGACGGGGACGGTGCGGAAGGTTTCGACGAGCTCGGCGACGGCGTCGGCGGCGGTGGTCGGGAGCTGGAGGCCGAGGCGCTGCTTGAGCTTTTCGCCGGAGCAGCGGTAGTTGCGGACGAGGTTGGGGAGGGGGCCATCGACGAGGGCGACGGGCTGGCCGAGCTTGACGAGGGCGGCGGCGACGACTTCGGCGAGGTCGCGGATCTGGTAGTTGTCGCCGACGACGTTGAACGTTTCGCCGGCGACGAGCTCGGAGGGGGCTTCGAGGACGGCGACGTGGGCGTCGGCGAGATCCTGCACGCTGACGAGGGGGCGCCACATGCGGCCGCCGCCGTGGAGGATCAGGCGCTGGCGAACGAGGGCGTCCTTGACGAAGGTGTTGAGGACGAGGTCGAAGCGCATCCGGGGGCTGAGGCCGAAGACGGTCGCCTGGCGGAGGATGACGGGTTCGAAGTCGGGGCCGGCGTGGGCGAGGAGGGCCTGTTCGGAGTAGTGCTTGGAGGTGGCGTAGGCGCCGCGGGGGGCGAGGGGGGAGGACTCGTCGAGGAGGGTTTCGACGTCGGGGGCGCCGTCGTAGAGGGAGCAGGAGGAGCCGAAGACGAGGCGGCGGACGCCGGCCGCGATGCACTGGCGGGCGATGGTGTCGGTGGCCGAGGCGTTCATCTGCCAGTTGGCTTCGGGGCTGAACTCGGCGGTCGGGTCGTTGGAGAAGCCGGCCAGGTGGTCGACGGCGTCGATGCCGTCGAAGACGCCTTCGGGCAGGCGGCGGATGTCGGCGTTGACGAGTTCGACGCCGGGCTCATCGGCGTAGTGGGGGAGCCCCCAGAACATGCGGTCGACGACGCGGACCTGGTGGCCGCGGGCGAGGAGTTTGGGAACGAGAACGCTGCCGATGTAGCCGGCGCCGCCGGTGACGAGGATGCGCATGGGGCCTCCGACCGGGCCATGCCTGGCCCGCATGGTAGCGGATGGTACGGAAGATGCCGGATTCAGGACAGGGCGCCGTGCTTCTCGCGGAGGTAGCGTTCGAGACCGTCGCGCCAGTGGCGGAGGCGGGGGACGCGGGCGGAGCCGAGGACGCTGTAGAGGGGGCGCCGGACCGGGCCGCCGAACTCGGCGGTGGTGGTCGGGGAGCAGTCGGGGGTGAGGCCGCGGAGCTCGAAGATCGTGCGGGCGAAGGTGTACCACGAGGTTTCGCCGCCGGCCGCGAGGTGGATGGTGCCGCGGAGGCCGTCGCGGAGGAGCGGGAGGAGGCCCTCGGCGATTTCGGCGGTGTTGGTGGGGGCGGTGACCTGGTCGGCGACGACGCGGATGGGCTGGCCTTCGCGGGCGAGGCGAAGCATCGTTTCGACGAAGTTGCCGCCCTTCCCGGCGGAGCCGGCGAGGCCGTAGAGGCCGGAGACGCGGACGATGAGGTGGTCGGGGTTGGCGATGCGGACGGCGTCTTCGGTGGCGATCTTGGCGGCGCCGTAGATGTTGAGGGCGCGGCGGGCGTCGGTTTCGAGGTAGGGCGTGCGCTTCTCGCCGTCGAAGACGTAATCGGTGGAGAACTGGACGACGGCGGCGCCGGCCTCGCGGGCGGCGGTGGCGACGTTCCAGCCGCCGGCGACGTTGACCGTCATCGCGGTGACCGGGTCCTGCTCGCAGAGGGGGAGGTTGTGGAAGGCGGTGGTGTTGATGACGAGGCCGGGCCGGGTGCGCTCGACGAGGGCGCGGACGGCGGCGAGGTCGGTGACGTCGGCGTCGGCGCGGGTAGCGGTGAGGAGGTCGATGCCGGGCTGGCCGGCCCAGAGGCGGGCGATATCGGAGCCGAGCTGGCCGTTCGCGCCGAGAAGGAGGATGCGCATGGCTCCCGATGCTAGCGCGGGGCGGCACCGGGAGCCAGCGCACGGGGACGGTCAGCCGTTGACCTGGACGTGCTCGGGCTGGATGCGGTAGATGACGCGCTGTTCGCCGGGCTGGCGGAAGGGGTAGCGGTCCTGCCCGAGGTACTTCTTCGCGAGCTTGTCGATGTGGGCATCGGCGCCGTCGCGCGTGCGGCTGACGACGCGGCCGCGGACCTGGATGTAGCGGTAGGGGTTCTGCTGGTCGGCGACGGAGATGGCGACACGGCCGTCGCGGTCGAGGTTGCGGGTTTTCACGCGGCCTTCGGCGGTGTTGAAGATGATGGTGTCACCCTCGATGTCGACCCAGACAGGGGTGACCTGCGGCGAGCCGTCGGGCATGAGGGTGGCGAGGTGGCCGAAGTTGGGCTTTTCGAAGAGGTCGCGGTGGGAGGCGGGGATGGATACTGGCATGCGCGGTTCTCCTTACGATTCGTGAGCGGCTGGAGCCACGGTAGCATGAGGAGACGGCTACTGCCAGCGGACGCGGGCTCGCGCGGTGGGCGCGGCGGCGGTTGAATGGGGGCATGCGGGCGCTGGTCATCGCGCACGGGGAGCCGCCGTCGGCGGGGCTGCTGCGGGAGCTGGCGGCCGGGGCCGGGCTGGTGGTGGCGGCGGATGGCGGCGCGCTGCTCGCGCTGGATGCGGGCGTGACGCCCGACTGGGTGGTGGGCGACCTCGACACGATGGACCAGTTCCCGGCGGCGCCGATCCCGCGGGAGCGGTTCGTGCGGGACGCGGACCCGGAGACGACGGACCTGGAGAAGGCGATTCGGTTCGCGCTGGCGCAAGGAGCGGCGGCGGTGGACGTGGCGGCGGCGGGCGGGGGAAGGGGGGACCATGCGCTGGCGAACCTTTCGGTGCTGGTGCTGTTCGGCGAGCACGAGGTGGTGCTGCACGACGACCTGTTCGCGGTGTGGCTGGTGCGGGGGCGGACGGAGGTCGCGGGCGAGCCGGGGACGGTAGTGTCGCTAATTGCGCCGGGCGGATGCCGGGGCGTGACGACGCGGGGGCTGCGGTGGGAGCTGCGGGACGAAGACCTGCCATTCAGCCCGCGGGGTGTGCACAACGAGCTCACGGGCACGCGTGCGGAGGTGGCGGTGCGGGAGGGGGCGCTGCTGGTGTTCCGCGGCCGCTGGGTGGAGCGGCACCGGTAAAGGCGGCCTGACTGGCGGCCCGGCTGGCGCGTCACCCCCGGGAGGGGCCGCGCCATAGCAATGGTGAGCGGCGGGACGACCGCTGCATCATCCCCTCACCAGAGGAGCAGAAAGAGCCATGAAGTTCTCGATTCGAGACAGCCGGCTGGTTTCGGTGGGCGTGGCGAGCGTGATCGCGGTCAGCGTGATCGGCTTCGGCAGCGCGGCCTTCGCCCAGGACAGCGGCACCACGCCGACGCCTTCGACGCAGAGCGACGGCACGACGCCGAAGGACTGCGCCGGGCACGGCCTCGGCATCGGCCTGCGGGGCCTGCTGAAGGACACCGGGCTGACGGCGCAGGAGATTGCCGACGGGAAGGCCGCGGGGCTGACCTGGGGCCAGATCCTCGACCAGTACGGCGACGTGACGGCGGCGCAGGCCAAGCAGCAGGCGCTGGACGCGCTGAAGTCGAAGCTCGACCAGGCGGTGACGAACGGCAAGCTGACGCAGGAGCAGGCCGACCAGCGGCTGGCTGACGCCGGGGCGAAGATCGACCAGTTCCTGAATTCGACGCCGGGCGACCATGTCGAGGGCAAGGAGTACGGCCGCGGCTTCAAGGGCTTCGGCAGCCTGGAGACGGTCGCCGGGGTGCTTGGCATCGATGAGGCGACGCTCCGGCAGCGGCTGGCGGCCGGCGAGACGCTGGCGCAGATCGCGGGCGACAAGACGCAGGCGGTCATCGACGCGCTGACGGCTGAGGCGAACGCGAAGATCGACGAGGCGGTCGCGAACGGGAAGATGACGCAGGAGCAGGCCGACCAGGCGAAGGCGAAGGCGGCCGAGATGATCACGAAGTTCGTGAACGAGGGCGGGCCGTTCAAGGGCCTCGGCAAGGGCTTCGGCCGCGGCCCGAAGGGCACGGGTGCGCCGATGACGCCTTCGAGCACGCTGACGCCAGCGCAGCAGTAAAGCTGGTTCTCTCCCCCTGGAGTGCGCTCCCGCGCACGAAGCGGCCCCGGCAGTGATGCCGGGGCCGCTTCGCGATACGGGGACCGGCGCCCCCGGCCGCGCGTCAGTTCGGGATGGTGACGCCCGGGTCCGGGTAGGTTTTCTGGTCGGCGTTGCCGGGGAAGGCG
Source organism: Tepidiforma sp. (assembly GCF_026419595.1). NCBI lineage: Bacteria > Bacillati > Chloroflexota > Tepidiformia > Tepidiformales > Tepidiformaceae > Tepidiforma > Tepidiforma sp. The sequence continues at coordinate 71,805 of NZ_JANZZD010000012.1, forward strand.
ACGGTGGGCATGGTGGGAGCGATGTACTGGTCGAGGCAGACGTTCTGGTAGGTGACGCCGTAGCGGGTGGTGGTGCCGGAGCAGCGGGGGTCGCTATGGCCGGAGACGATTTCGCCGAACTGGGTGGCGACGAAGGCGCCGCGGACGGGGTTGCGGAAGGCGTACCAGGCGGCTTCGAGGCGGCGGGTGTTGCCGGTTTCGCCGGTGGGGATCCAGGTGCTCATGTCGTAGGCGGTGGCGTTTTCGCCGGGGGTGTAGAGCGTGGTGGCGCCGCAGATGGTCCAGCCGAAGTCCCACGACCAGTCGGGTTCGCCGGGGGCGGAGTACCACTGTTCGCAGCCGATGCCCTGGGCGATGGAGGTGGCATCGCAGACGGCGACGATGGGGCGCTGGTCTTCGGCGGGGGTGGCGATGATGCGGCGCGGGACGCGGGAGCCGCCTTCAGAAGCGGGGCGGGGGTCGCCGGAGTTGTACCAGCCCTGCCAGAAGGAGACGTTGCCGGAGGGGTCGCGGGCCCAGACCTGGTAGGAGTGGTAGCGGGCCATGCGGTCGAGCGGGTTGGAGGCGGCGTGGACGCGGAAGTAGATATCGACGCCGTTGAGGCGGGTGGCGAAGCCCTTCATGGCGGCGTGCTTCTCGACGTTTTCGGATGGAGAGGTGTTGAAGGGGCCAGAGAAGGAGACGGTGTAGCCGGCAGCGGCGATCCACGCGGGCGGCTCATCGCCGTGTTCGTGGCCGGTATTGCACGGACGGCCGTCGGGGCCGGTGACGACGGGCGGGTGCCAGCGGTCCATCGGTTCGCCGCAGCGGCCGACGGCCCCGGTGGAAGGCGGCGGGGTGGCCGTGCGGGTCGGCGTGGGCGTCGCCGCCGGGGTTCGCGTCGGCGTCGGCGTGCGGGTGGGGGTCGCGGTCGCGGAGCGCGTCGGGGTCGGCGTCGCGGTCGGCCCGGTGCAGTCGAGCCGCACCTCGCGGGTCGTGAGGCGCGTGGCGTTGAGGCGGGTGCCGCCTTCGCAGCGGACGGTGAGGCTGTCGCCGGGGGCGAGCGTGGCGGTGCTCGAGCCGGCGAAGGCGAAGGAGAGACCGAGCGACGAGGCGACGAGGGCCAGCGCGAGGATGGTGACCTTCCAGGTGCTGGCGAAGGGGCGAACGAGGCGTGTCATCGGGTTCCTCCGTAGGGGCGCATGTTCAGGTTCGACGGGGGAGCGTTGCGGTTCGACCGCGGGCGGGTAAATTCCCGGTGAAGCGGCGGGAAACTGCGTGACGGGGGGCCGGGACGCAGCGGCGGCGTAGAATGGAGGGACGTTCGAAGGAGGTAGCGCGATGGGCGAGCCGGGACGGCTGCTGACGGCGATGGTGACGCCGTACGGGGAGGATGGAGCGGTGGACCTCGCGGGGGCGCGGCGGCTGGCGCGCCTGCTGGTGGAGAACGGGAACGACGGCGTCGTGGTGACGGGGACGACGGGCGAGGCGCCGCTGCTGAGCGACGATGAGAAGTACGCGCTCTGGGCGGAGGTGAAGCAGGAGCTGGGCGGGGCGACGGTGGTGGCCGGGGCCGGCACGAACGACACCCGCCATTCGGTGCATCTCGCGAAGCTGGCCGAGCGGGCGGGGGCCGACGCCATCCTGGCGGTGGTGCCGTACTACCTGAAGCCCTCGCAGGAGGGGATCTACCGGCACTTCAAGGCGATCGCGGAGAGCACGAGCCTGCCGGTCATCCTGTACAACGTGCCGGGCCGCGTGGGGACGGGGATGACGGCCGAGACGATCCTGCGGTGCGCGGAGCTGCCGAACGTCATCGGCAACAAGGAGGCGAACGGCGACCTGCGGCACACGGCGGCGGTGATGGAGGCGGCGCCCGGGTTCAAGATCTGGAGCGGCAACGACAACGACAATTTCCACCTGTGGTGCATGGGGGCGTGGGGTGCGATCAGCGTGACGGCGCACATCGTGGCGCGGCAGCAGCGGGCGATGCTGGAGGCGGTGCTGGCCGGGCGGCTGCAGGAGGCGGCAGCGATTCACCTGGCGCTCTGCCGGGTGACGGATGCGTGCTTCCTGAACGGGAGCCCGAGCACGATCCGGTATGTGCTGCGGCAGCTGGGCTTCGCCATCGGGGCGCCGCGGCTGCCGGTGGTGGAGCCGGACGAGACGACCGGCGCGAAGGTGATGGCGGAGCTGCGGCGGCACCGGCTGGACGTTCCGGTGCCGGCCTGAGGCGCTGCGGCGTTGGCCGGTGAGCCGTGGGTGGTCGCCTGGCGCGGGGCGACGGAGGTGGATGCGGAGCTGGCCGCCGGGCTGCTGCGGGCGGCCGGGATCGCGGCGCTGGTCGAGGGGTCGCAGACGCCCTACCGGGCGGTGACCTTCCCGCTGGGCGGCACGTGGCTGGTGCGCGTGCGGGCGGAGCAGCTCGCGGCCGCGCAGGCGGTGCTGGAGGAGGCGGGCGAGGGGCCGAACCTCGAGCGGGAGGAGCCGGAGGCGCGGGGCTTGCTGACTTCGGACCAGCGCGCGACGCTGAAGGCTGCCGGGCTGGGGCTGGCGGTGCTCGCCATCGTCGTCCTGGCACTCTTGATTCGGGAGGCCTGGGGATGAGCAGGCTGGACTGGCGGGAGTACGTGGTGTCGGACGCAGCCGTGCTGGGCGGGCGGCCGGTGGTGAAGGGGACGCGGATCGCGGCGCAGGAGGTGCTGGACGCGGTCGACCGCGGGGAAGAGGTGGAGGCGATCCTGGCGACCTACCCGCAGCTGACGCGGGAGTCGGTGCTGGCGGTCATCCAGTTCCGGCTGGCGCAGCAGTACGCGCGGGACCGGAAGCACATGCAGCGGCGGGGGCCGATGGCGCCGGGGCCCGGCTGATCGCGGGTCAGTTGCGGGTCAGGCGGGAGAGGTCGGTGACGAAGAAGACGGCCGGCCCTTCGCGGGTGGGGCTGCCGCCGGCGCGTTCGATGGTGACGACGGCGGTATCGTAGCTGGTGATGCCCTCGGGGAGGCGGGTTTCGTAGCGGGCGAAGCCGGCATCGTCGGGCGCGAAGGTGCCGAGGGAGTAGTACCGGCCGCCGGAGTTGACCCAGAGCTGGTAGGTTTCGCCGGGCGGCAGCTGGCGGAGCTGGCTGGCGACGAACCAGACCCGCTTCTGGTCGTCGTCCCAGACGAGGCGGCCGATGGAGCCGCGGCTCGGGTCGACTGAGACGACAGCGGCGACCTGGCTGCTGGGCGAGATGAGCGCGATGAAGAGTTCCGAGTCGGACTTCAGGGTTTCGCGGAGTTCGGCGGCGACGGCTTCCTGGTCTTTGAGCTTCTGGGTGAGGGCGGCGAGGGCGACCTTCTGGGAGAGCGCCTCGTCGATCTGGCGCTGGAGGTCGGCGTTCTGGGAGCGGAGGGCGTTGACCTGGGTGCGGAGGCCGAGCATGCCGGAGAAGGCTCCGGCGGCGACGATGATAGCGGCGAGCCCTGCGGCGGCGCGGCCGATGGTGAAGGCGCGCCAAGCGGGGCCGGGCTTGCGGATGCCGGCGGCGGTGAGGACGCGCTGGCGGAGGCGCGGGGAGGCGCGGCGGACGGGCTGGCTGACGGCGAGGAGGGCAGCCAGCCGCTCGGCGTCGCGGACGATATCGCGGCAGACCGGGCACTCGGCGAGGTGGAGGGCGATGGCGCGCTCGAGCTCCGGTTCGAGGGAGCCGATGGCGTATTCGTCAGCCTGTTCCTGGGTGAGGTGTTCGCCAAGCATGGGGCGCGCTCTAGCGATGGCGTTCGAGGCCGCGGCGGAGCTTTTGCATGCCGAGGCGGATGCGCGTCTTGATGGTGCCGAGCGGCTCGTGGAGGTAGGCGGCGATCTCCTGCTGGGTGAGGCCGCCGAAGTAGGCGAGTTCGAGGGCGCGGCGCTGGTCGGCGGGGAGGGACTCGAGGGCGCGGCGGACGGCGGCGCGCTCTTCGGCGAGCTCGGCGGAGGCGGAAGGGTCGGGGTCGCCGGGGTGGAAGACGGGCTCGGCGGATTCGACGGGGTCGCCGAGGGGGCCGCCTTCGCGCTTCCAGCGGCGGCCGCGGGCGCGGAGCTCATCGAGGGCGCGGTGGCGGGTGACGCTCATGAGCCAGCTGATGAAGCGGCCGCGCTCGGCGATGAAGGTTTCGGGGCGGCGCCAGAGGCGGACGAAGACGTCCTGCACCGTATCTTCGGCGAGGCCGGCGTCGCCGAGGATGCGGTAGGCGGCGGAGTAGACGAGGTCGACGTAGCGGTCGTAGAGGACGGCGAAGGCGTGCTGGTCGCGTTCGAGGATGGCGAGCATGAGGGCCTCGTCGGTCCATTCGGTGCGGCCGGCGAGTTCGGCGCCTGCGGGGCGCGGGAATTCGACGGCTCGATCGATGTTACGTATACCGGCGGGCGTTGGATTGCCATCCATCGCGGGGCGATGTCCCTTCGGGGAGGGATGATACACGGTTGCGTGATGGGGGCGAGGCGCTTTACCGGTGCAATCGAAAGGGCCCTTTGATCTTTACCGTGGACTCCGGAGACGGCGGGGAGACTGGTGACAGTACCTGAGGAGTGATTCGGATGAAACTGAAGATGATGCTGGCGGCGGGGGTGGCGAGCCTCGCGCTGCTCGGCGGGGCGGCCTGTTCGGATGCGAACCCGGCGGGCCAGCCGGCGGCCACGGCGGGGAACGGTTCGGCGGCAACGGCGACGGTGACGCGCTCGCAGCCGACCTCGCTGCCCGCGGGGCAGATGACGACGGCGGAGCTGGTGCAGTATGCGGAGCCGGCGATCGTGCGGATTCAGACGAATTCGGGCGTGGGCTCGGGGTTCGTGGTCGACCCGGACGGCTACATCATCACGAACGCGCACGTGGTGACGGGGTCGACGGGGCGGCTGGCGAGCACGATCACGGTGACGACGAGCGACGGGGCGCAGTACCCGGCCCGGGTGGTCGGCGCGGATACGCGGGCGGATATCGCGCTGCTGAAGATCGATGCCAGCGGGCTGAAGGCGCTCGAGTTCGCGAACCTCGCGGATGTGCAGGTGGGGCAGGACGTGGTAGCGATGGGGTTCGCGCTGGACCTGCAGGGCGGCGAAGGCGGGAGCTTCAGCGTGACGCGGGGCATCATCAGCCAGAAGAACCGGGTCATCAACGAAGGGACGAACGCGGCGATTTTCGGTTCGGTGCAGACCGACGCGGCGATCAACCACGGGAACAGCGGCGGGCCGCTGCTGGACATGACCGGGAAGGTGGTCGGGGTGAACACGGCGATTGCGCCGGACCCGACGACGGGCGAGCAGGCGCCGGGCATCGGGTTCGCGGTGGGGTCGGACATCGTGAAAGCGATTTATGAGCAGCTGAAGGCGCAGGGCCGGGTGAACCGGGGCTACCTCGGCATCCAGGGGTTCGAGGCGCTGCGGCCGGCAGTGGCGCGGCAGCTGGGCATCCCGGAGAACGAGGGCGGCGTCGTCATCCAGACGGTGGTGCCGGGCGGCCCGGTGGCGCAGGCCGGGCTGCAGGCGAAAGACGTCATCGTGAAGGTGGGGAGCGTGGAGGTGAACAACGAGGCGGACCTCGCGGTGGCGCTCATCAAGAACCAGGCGGGCCAGAAGGTGACGGTCGAGTTCTACCGCGACGGGAAGAAGCTGAGCGCGGACGTCACGCTGGGGACGCCGCCGACGAACTGAGGCGATCCCGAAAGGGCACGCGTCCCGAAGGGGGCTGGCGTGGGCCGGCCCCCTTCGCGGCGTCTGCGGGTGGGCGATAATGACGGCGATGCGCCTGGTGAGCCTCGTGCCGAGCCTGACGGAGCTGGTGTGGGCGCTGGACCCGGGAGCGCTCGCCGGGCGGACGCGGTTCTGTACCGAGCCGCGGGAGATGGCGGCGCGGGTGCCGGCCTTCGGCGGGACGAAGGACCCGGACATCGCGGGCATCGCCGCGCTGCGGCCGGACCTGGTGGTGGCGAACCGCGAGGAGAACCGGCGGGAGGACGTCGAGGCGCTCGAGGCGCGCGGGCTGCGCGTGATGGTGACGGCGATCGATTCGGTCGAGGAGGCGCTGGGGGCGATCGCGGAGATCGGGCGGGCGCTGGGGCGCGCGGCGGAGGCGGCGGCGCTGACGGCCGGGGTGCGGGAGGTGCTGGCCGAGCCGCTGCCGGGGCCGCCGGTGCGGGTGTTCGTGCCGATCTGGCGGAAACCGCTGCTGGGGCTGGGCGGCAGGACGTACGGGAGTTCGGTGCTCGAAGCGGCGGGCGCGGTGAACGTGCTGGCGGGGCGAGAGCGGTATCCGGAGGTGACGCTGGAGGAGGCCGCGGCGCTGCGGCCGGAGCTGGTGCTGCTGCCGGATGAGCCGTACCGGTTCCGGGAGGAGCACGCGGCGGAGTTCGCGGCGGTCGCGCCGGCGCGGCTCGTGGATGGAAAGCTGCTCTGGTGGTACGGGCCGCGGATGGCGGCGAGCCTGCGGGAGCTGCGGCGGCTGCTGGCGGGGGTGCGGGCGTGAGGGCGCGGCGGCTGCTGGGCGGCGCCGTGCTGGCCGGGGCAGCGGGCGGCGGGGCGCTGGCCGGGCTGGCGGCCGCGGACCGGCGGCGGTGGCGCCCGCCTGCGCCGCGCGGGTTCGTGCGGGAGGTGGAAGGGGCGCAGCTGCACTACCTCGACGAGGGGAGCGGGCCGCCGCTGGTGCTCGTCCACGGCTTCGCGGGGAGCACGTTCAGCTGGCGGGCGGCGGTGCCGGAGCTAACGAAGGAGTTCCGGGTCATCGCGGTGGACCTGCCGGGCTTCGGGCTGAGCGACCGGCGGCGCGGCATCGGCTACGGACACGAGCGGCACGCGGCGCGGCTGCTGGCGCTGCTGGACCTGCTGGGCATCGAGCGGGCGGCGTTCGCCGGGCATTCGATGGGCGGGGCGGTGGTGCAGCGGCTGGCGGCGCGCGCGCCGGGGCGGGCGGAGCGGCTCGTACTCGTGGGGTCGGTCAGCGCCGGCGAGGGACTGGAGTTCCGCCGGCGGCGGCGCGCCGGGCGGGTGGCGTTCGGGCTCATCGGGCTGGCGGCGACCTCGCCGACGGTGATGTACGCGCTCGGCCGGCGGGGGCTGCGGCAGATGGTCGCGGACCCGGGGTTCGTGACGGACGAGGTGGTGCGGGGGTACATCGACCCGCTGCTCATCCCGGGGACGGTGCGGGCCGTGGGCGAAATGGCGCGGGAGCAGGAGCGGGAGCCGCTGGTCGACCTCGCAGCGGTGGCGGCGCCGGCGCTGGTGGTGACCGGCGAGCGGGACGTGGTGGTGCCGCCGGCGCGGGCGGAAGCACTCGCTGCGAGCCTGCCGGGGGCGCAGGACGCCATCGTCATCGAGCGGGCAGGGCACCTGCTGGCGGAAGAGCGGCCGGATGCGTTCCTGCGCGCGGTGCTGCCGTTCCTGCGGGCCGGGGCGGGGGCTCAGCCGCGGCGGTAGGCGATGACGCCGCGGCAGACGGTCGCGGCGACGGCGAGGTCGCGGTCGAGCAGGACGATGTCGGCATCGAAGCCGGGTTCGAGCTGCCCTTTGCGGGCGGCGGCGCCGGCGATGCGGGCGGGGTTGGTGCTGGCGAGGCGGAAGGCGGTCGGGAGGTCGATGCCGAGGTAGTCGACGGCGTTGCGGAGGTGCACATCGAAGGTGGCGACGCTGCCGACGATGGTGCCGTCCGGGCGCTGGGCGCGCGCGCCGCGGACGACGATGCGCTCGCCGGCGAACTGGTCGCCGTGGGCGGCGGTGCCGGCGAGGTGGAGGTTATCGGTCACGATGACGGTGCGGAGCGGGCCGAGGAGCCGCCACGCGAGGCGGAGGACATCGGGTTCGACGTGGGCGCCGTCGAAGATGAGCTCGCAGGTGACGGAGGGCTCTTCGAGGGCGGCGACGATCGGGCCGCCTTCGCGCTGGTGAAAGGGGCGCATGGCGTTGAAGAGGTGGGTGACGTGGCGGATGCCGGCTTCGAACCCCTGCCGGCACTCGGCGATGGTGGCGTCGGTGTGCCCGAGGGCGGGGACGGCGCCGAGCCGGGCGATGGTGTGGATGAGCGGGAGGGCGCCGGGGAGCTCGGGGGCGATGGTGACCTGGCGGATGCGGCCGCCGGCGGCCTCGTGGAGGGCTTCGAACTCGGCGATGGAGGGGCGGCGGAGGTAATCGGAAGGGAACGCGCCGCGGCGGGCCGGGCTGAGCCAGGGGCCTTCGAGGTGATAGCCGAGGGGCTCGGCCGCTCCGGGCGCGGTTTCGAGCCCGGGCAGGAGGGCCGCGAGCCGGGCGGCGAGGGCGGCGTGGGAGGGCGCCGCCGTCGAGACGAGAAAGCCGGTGACGCCGCGGGCCGGCGCCCAGGCGGCGTAGGCGCGCACTGCCTCCGGGGCGTCGGTGAAGAAGGAGTGGCCGCCGCCGCCGTGGACGTGGACGTCGATGAAACCGGGCCCGGCGGTGAGGCCGCCGGCATCGAGGAGTTCGGCGTCCGGCGCCTCGAGGTCGCGGCCGATGGCGACGATGCGGCCGCCGCGGCAGAGGATATCGGCGCGATGCGGGCCCGATGGGTCGGCGAGGATGGCGTTGCGGATGAGCAGGGACATGGCGGCTTTACCCCGGGAGCGGTCGTTACTTGACTGAGCGGTAGGCGGCGGAGAAGGTGAGGGGCAACCTCCCTGGAGGCTGGCGGGGGATTGAGCAGGCTGGTGACGCGGCGCCGGGGCGCCGTTGCCGGGATTGTGATCGGCTTCTGCGCGGCGGTCTATGCCGCGGTGTTCGTGCTGGGGCGGGTGGACCAGTACCTGTTCCCGGCGAACGAAGTGGCGGTGCCGTCGGTGCCGGCGTTCGTGCCGGGGACGGACATCGGGGTGAACGTCTCGCTGCCCGGGGTTTCGGCGCCGGGGCCGAAGCCGTGGACGCCGGACGCTCGGCTGAACATCCTCGTGCTGGGCATCGACAAGCGCCCGGGGCAGCCGGAGGACGGGAGCTACCGGAGCGACACGATGTTCGTGGCGAGCATCGACAAGCACGCGGGCCGGCTCGAGCTGCTGGCGATCCCGCGCGATTACTGGGCGGAGATCCCGTACGGGAACACGCCGGGCGTATGGGCGGAGAACAAGATCAACGCGGCGTATTCGTACGGGCAGTTCTACAAGTACCCGGGCGGGGGGCCGGCTGCGGCGGTGGCGGCCGTGCAGCACAACCTGAACATCACCATCCATCATTATGTCGTCATCGACTGGGAAGGGTTCGTCCGGCTGATCGATGCGCTGGGCGGCATCGACATCGACGTGCCGGAGACGATTTCGGACTTCGGGACGGACGTGCTGGAGGTGTTCCCGAACAACACGGTGCAGGCGGGGCGGCAGCACATGGACGGGAAGCAGGCGCTGGGCTATTCGCGGGTGCGGGTCGACGGCGACCTGAAGCGGATCGAGCGGCAGCAGCTGGTGATCCGGGCGGTGGCGGACAAGGCGGTGAGCCTCGGCTACATCACGCGGATCCCGGAGCTGTGGAGCGCGTACCGGGATGCGTTCCGGACGGACATCGACAACGCGCTCATCCCGGGGTATGCGCTGATGGCGCGGAGCATCGACCTCGGGAACATCCAGACGTTCTCGCTCGGAAAGGCGATGTACGGGGGCGTCTCGGAGGACGGACAGCTGATCCTGCTGCCGAACCGGGACCAGATGTACGCCGTGATCGACGAGTTCCTCGCGGACCCGCAGGCGCGGGACGAAGCGCCGAAGGTGGCGCTCGTGGTGCCGCCGGGCGGGCAGGCGGCGGGGAAGGCGGCGGTGGCGCATCTCGAGACGTACGGCATCCCGCCGGCGTGGGTGACGGTGGTGGCGGGCGACGGGACGGGGACGCCGGGGGTGTACGACGTGACGGGGAAGCCGTACACCGCAGGAAAGCTGACCGGGCTGTTCGACCTGAAGATGCAGAACCCGGACGGCAGCGAGCCGCCCGGGTTCGACGTGGTGATCCGGCTGGGCGAGGGGACGGCGCTCAAGACGCCGGGCTGAGGCCCTAGGAGGGGTCGACGGTGATGGTGGCCTTCATCTGCGGGTGGTAGTCGCAGGTGATCTTGTAGCTGCCGGGCTCCTGGAAGACCCAGGTGAAGACGTCGTTCTTCTTCATGTTGCCGGAGACGTTCTTGCCGTCGATGTTGACGGTGTGGAGGGCGGTTTCGCTGTTCTTGAAATAGACGGTTTCGCCGACCTTGACGCGCAGGGTTTCCGGGATGAACTTGAGCTTGTCCTGGTCGACGAGCGGGGCGCCGGCGGGGATGCGGCTATCGGAGCCATCGGCGACGCCGGTGCTGCCGCTGCTCGATGACGAGCCGCCGCACGCGGCGAGGACGAGGGCGGCGATGCCGACGGCCGCAGCGAGCAGGCCGAGGCGCAGAGAACGGTGCATGGGTGATTCCTCCTTCCCGGGTGTCGCGGTGCAGGCCCGGGCCCTGTCGATTCCAGTGTGCCGCAGGCCGAAACGGGCTGGCGGCAGCGATGCGGGTTGCTTCGACAGGTTCGATGGTGCCATCGACCGGGCTTATGGTCGGGGCCGAGCGGGGCCCGCCGGGAGGGTCGAACGCCCGTGAGGGGCCGAACCGGGCAACGGCGGGGAAAGGATGAGGCCCCGTTCACGGCGGGGCCTCAAAACGCGGGAGGCGGGGTGTGCGACCCGGAGTTCAGCGGTGTTCGTTCCTCATCGTGCGGCCAACTGCTGAAGCGGTCAAGCGGATGCGCAGTTGCTTCCCTGTACGCGCCGGGGGTGCTGAAATCGGCGGGATGGCGACGACGGGGCTCCCGGTGCAGGTGTGCCCGCGGTGCGGCTCGGCGATGCTGGACATCAAGGGGTCGCGGCTGGCCGTGTGCCGGCGGTGCGGGTACAAGGACGACTGCTGCTGATCCGGAGAGGCGGTCAGGCGGCGCGGCCGCGCTTCGGGCGGGGTGCATCGAAGGCGGCGAGCTGTTCGCGCATGCGCTGGATGCGGCGGAGGCGGTAGGAGCTCGCGACCGGCATGGCGTCATCCAGGTAGACGGGCCCCTGGCAGCGGCCGCAGCGGACGTGCTCGGCGGGGTCGCGCCCGGGCGGGAGGGGACGGAGGCCGGCGGCGGTGAGCGGAGTACCCTTGGGGCCGACCCAGCGGCCGCTGCTGTAGCCGCAGTGGAGGCATTTGAGGTCGCCGATGACGAGCATGTGGATTCTCCCCCGTGTGGTGGGGGAAGTATTCGGCGGCGCGTGCGGCCAAGAGATTGGGGAAACCCCGGGGGAGGGTGGCGCGGAGCCCGGATGGGCGCGTGAGGAATCCCGCGAATCGAAGGCGGGCTTAGAGGTCGTGGATGATGGCGTCGATGCGGTAGCGCATGATGCCCTGTGGGGCTTCGACTTCGACCTCTTCCCCGACGCGGCGGCCGAGGAGGACGCGGCCGACGGGGGATTCGACGCTGATCTTCTTCTCGGCGGGGTTGGCTTCGCGCGGGCCGACGAGCTGGTAGGTGACCTGGATGTTCCGCTCGAGGAAGGTGACGGTGACGCCGGAACCGATGGCGGCAACGTCTTCATCGAGGTCGGAGCGGTCGGCGACGACGGCGCGCTTGAGGGATTCTTCGAGCTGGCGGCGGCGGTTCTCGGCGAAGGCGAGCGCTTCGCGGGCCGCGTGGTAGGGCGCGTTTTCGCGGAGGTCGCCGTCGGACCGGGCGGTTTCGACGGCGCGGACGAGTTCGGGGATGCGGCGCTCGAGGTCGGCGAGTTCGCGCTTGAGGGCTTCGATGCCCTCGGCGGTCATTTCGATCGGGGCTTCGACGACGCGGGTGGCGGCGCCAGCGGTGCGGCCGTTCGACTTGGGAAGGCGGAGGCCCGTGCCGAGGTTCTTCTCGGTGTAGTTGCGGGTCTTGAGGAACTTGAACCAGGCCTTGAGCGCGTCGAGGCGGCGCTGGCCGTTGGGGTCGGTGGCGCGGAGGTTGCGCTCGCCGTACTGTTCCACGATGGCCGGCGTGAGGTCGGAGGTGAGCCGGTCGGGTCCGACGTCGTTGCAGAACTTTTCGACGTAGTTGGCGTAGTCGTTGGTCGAAGGCTTGAGGGTGGCGGAGAATTCGCGGAGAGCTTCGCGAAGGGGGATGGACCTGGGAGGAGCGCCCGCAGGCGTTTGCGTCATGTCTCGAGTGTACCACCGGATGCGCGATCGTGCCGGGCGGGATGGCGGCGATGAGCGAATGGGATGACCTGGCGGGGCTGTTCGCCGGCGATGCGGGCGTGCTGGCGGCGGTCCCGCGGCTGGCGCGGCACTGGGAGCTGGCGCAGGCGAGCCCGGAGGCGGGACGGCTGACGGCGGTGGAGGGGACTGCGGCGGTGCGCCGGCAGTACGCGGAGTCGCTGGAGCTGCTGCGGCTGGCGGAGGGGTTCCTGGCGGATGAGCGCGCCGTGGTGCGCTACGCGGATATCGGGAGCGGCGGCGGCTGGCCGGGGCTCGTCATCGCGTGCGCACGGCCGGGGTGGGAGGTGCACCTCGTGGAGCCGCTGCAGAAGCGGGCGCGGTTCCTCGAGTCGGCGGCGCGGGAGCTGGGCTGCGGAAACGTGACGGTGCACGCACTGCGAGCGGAGGAGGCGGGGCGGGGACCGCTGCGGGAGGCGTGCGGGCTGGTGACGGCGCGGGCGGTGGCGGAGCTGCGGGTGGTGCTGGAGTACACGGCGCCGCTGGCGGCCGCGGGGGGCGTCATCGCGCTGCCGAAGGGGAGCCGGCTGGAGGAGGAGCTGGCGGCGGCAGGGCCGGCGATCGCGGCGCTCGGGTGCGAGCTGGCGGGAGTGGCGCCGATGCGGCCGGCGGTCAGCGAGACGGTGCGGGTGGCGGTGTTCCGGAAGGCGGGGCCGTGCCCGGCGGCGTATCCGCGGCGGCCGGGAGTGCCGGAGCGGCGGCCGCTCGGGAGTTGAGGACGGAATATTCGCGACATTCGCGAAGATAGGTGATCATTTCGCTCGCATGTTGTCCCGGGCGTGCTATAGTGCGCGCCAACTGCCGGGGGTGAGCTTCCTTACCTTCGTCAGAACGGCAGGCATGCAGGAGGCAGCATGGACCCGAACGTTATGGTGAATCACGTCCTGCGGCTGGTGCGGTTCGACACCAGCGTCTTCGATGAGGTGCGGGACAACGTCAACGAACTCGTGCCGGCGCTGGTGGTGGCGGCGATTGCGTCGCTGCTGGCGGGGCTCGGGGCGACGCTCTTCTGGGAGTTCAACTTCGACTTCGGCCCGGAGAACACGTGGCTGAACACGTTCATCCTGGGCGGCGTGTTCATGGCGGCGCTGTATGCGGTGTGGGTGCTCATCGTGTACGTGATGCTGGCGCAGGTGTACAAGGCCTCGGCGGACGTGCAGTCGCTGTTCCGGACGATGGGGTACGCCGCGTGGCCGCTGGCGCTGAGCCTGCTGATGTTCATCCCGGTGCTGTACCCGGTGTTCGCGATCGGGTCGATCGTGCTGCTGTTCGTGATGGCGATTTACGCGGCGCAGTCGGTGACGAACGCGGATTCGACGCAGGTGGTGATGGCGAACCTGGCGGGGCTGGCGGTGTTCGTGCTGGTGCTGAGCATCATCGCGTTTTCGAGCGACACGACGATCATCGGCGCGGGGATTTTCGCGATTCTCCAGCAGATTCCGTAGCGGCCGATCCGGTCGAGCTAGCGGCGGCGCGGCGGGCTCCTGCGGGGGCCTTCGCCGCGCCGTCGGCATTACCGGGGGACAGGAGGCGGCCGGGGTGGGATGATAGCCCGCTATGACTCCCGAGCAGGCAGCGCGGCGGAATACGCGGCTGTACTACAGCTTCGTCTTCTTCAACGATTTCGGGCTCTGGTTCGGCATCTGGATCAAGTACCTGGTGGTCGAGCGAGGGCTGGAGCTGAAGTACATCCTGCTGATGGACGTGCCGTTCTGGCTGGCGGTGGCGAGCCTGGAGGCGCCGTTCGGGGCACTGGCGGACCGGATCGGGCACAGCAAGGTGCTGGCGATCGGTGCCGGGGTGTATTCGCTGACGATCCTGGGGTTCGGGCTGACGACGAACTACTGGATGCTGTTCGCGGACTACATGCTGTGGGCGGTGGCGCAGGCGTGCCGGAGCGGGGCGGACCAGGCGATCGTGTTCGATTCGCTGAAGGCAGCGGGGCGCGAAGGGGAGTTCTCGCGCATCGCGGGGCGCGGGTTTGCGCTGACGATGTCGGCGGGGCTGGCGGGGATCGTGCTGGGCGGCTTCGTGGCGGCATGGGCGGGGATGGCGTTCACGGTGCAGGTGAGCGCGGTGACGCCCCTGGCGGCGATGGCGATGGCGCTGCTGATGCGGGAGCCGAAGCTGGCGCACGAGCGGCGGGGATACCTGGAGCAGGTGCGGAGCGGGTTTTCGTACGCCTGGTCGCACCGGCCGGTGCGGGCCTCGATGCTGCTGCTGACGGCCATGATGATGGTGACGTTCGCACCCGTGGTGCTGGTGCAGCCGTTCCTCATCGTGCACGAGGTGCCGACGGGGTGGTTCGGGGTGTTCCAGGCGCCGGTGCGGCTGGCGGGGGTGGCGGCGGCGCTGCTGGCGTGGCGGCTCATCGGCCGGACGGGACGGGAGCGGGTGCTGGGGGCGGCCTCGCTGAGCGTGGTAGCGGCGTTCGCCGGGCTGGCGGTGTGGGATTCGGTGGCGGCGTTTTCGCTGTTCGCGGTGCCGGCCGTGGTGCAGGGGCTGGTGCGCCCGGCGCTCGATTCGTTCATCAATGAGCAGACGCCGAGCGACCGCCGGGCGACGGTGCTGAGCGTGGTCTCGCTGGCGTTCAGCCTGCAGGTGGGGATCCTGGAGGCGACGCTGGGCTTCATCACGGACGACGTCGGCATCCGGGCGGCCTTCGGGTTCACGGCGGCGGTCTTCGCGGTGCTGCTGCCGGCGGTCTACCTGCCGTGGCGGCGGGCGTACCGGCAAACGAAGGCGGCCGGCGCTGGCGCACCGGCCGCTGCGGGCTGAGCGGGGCGGAACGGTTCAGGCGAGAGCGGCGCGGAGGGCTTCGCAGGCCTCGGCCATGCCCTTCTTGCCGCCGTCGAGCATGGCGGTGAGCTGCAGGAAGATGTGGGGCTGGTCCTGGTAGATGCTGAGCTTCGCGGGGACGCCGGCCTTCTGGAGGGCCTCCGCGTAGAGCTTCGAGTCATCGAGCAGGGGGTCGAGGGTGCCGACGATGAGGTGGGCGGGCGGCAGGCCGGCGAGGTTGCCGTGGATGGGGAAGATGTAGGGGTCCTTCGGGTCGGCGCCGCCGGAGAGGTAGTGGCGGTAGAACCAGTCCATCGCCTGGCGGGTGAGGATTTTGCCCTCGGCGTTCTCGTGGACGGAGGGGAGGTCGTTGTTGCCGGAGAGGGCGCCGTAGAGGAGGAGCTGGAGGCGCGCCTGCGGGCCCCCTTCGTCGCGGAGGCGGAGCGCGGCGCAGGCAGCGAGGTTGCCGCCCGCGCTGTCGCCGGCGAGGGCGAAGCGGGAGCCGTCGGCGTTCAGTTCGGCGGCGTGGTCGACGGCCCAGCGGACGGCGGCGACGCAGTCATCGAGCTGGGCGGGCGGGGTGTGCTCGGGCGCGAGGCGGTAGTGGACGCTGACGACGACGGCGCCGGCGCCCTCGGCGAGTTCGGCGCAGAGTTTGGTGTGCGTGGCGGGCGAGCCGATGACCCAGCCGCCGCCGTGGAAGTAGACGACGAGGGGGAACGGACCGCTGCCGGCGGGGGTGAAGATTTTGACCGGAATCTCGCCGGCGGGGCCGGGGATGGTGCGGTCGGTGATGGTGACGGACTGGGGGAGCGGCTGGTTGAAGGCCTGGAAGGAGACCTCGGCGTTGGCGCGGGCGACCTGGGGTTCGAGTTCCCACAGGGGCGGGACGCCGGCCGCTTCGGCCTGGGCGGCCATCATCTGGAGCAGGGCTTCGACCTGGGGGTCCATCCGCTACGGTCCTCCTCGGGAGAGCTGTCGGGGGGACTCTACGGGGATGGGGAGAGGGGGGCAAGAGGAGTTGGGAGGCGGGAGTTGGGAGGCGGGAGGCGGGAGGCGGGAGGCGGGGGGCGGGAGGGGGGAAGCGGGGAGCGGGGGGCGGG
>NZ_JANZZD010000130.1:0-535 GCF_026419595.1 Tepidiforma sp.
ACAGGGTCATGGAGTAGATGCCCATCATGGGGGAGGGGCTGAGTCCTTCGATGCTCGCGATGTTGATGATGCTGCCGCCGCCCTGGTCCACCATGATCGCGGCGGCGCGCTGGGCCATCATGAAGTAGCCTTTGACGTTGACTTCGAAGGTCTTGTCGAAGGCCTGCTCGCTGGCGTGGAGCATGGGGCCGAAGTAGGGGTTGGTGGCGGCGTTGTTGACGAGGACGTCGAGACGGCCGAATTCGTTCCTGATGCGGTCGAAGAGGGCGTCTACCTGCGCGACGTCGCCGGTGTGGCAGGCGACGGCAAGGGCCTTGCCGCCGGCGTCGCGGATGGCGCCGGCGACGGCGTCCACACCGTCCTGGCGGCGGGAGGAGACGATGACGGTGGCCCCGAGGCGGGCGAATTCCCGGGCCATGGCTTCGCCGATGCCGCGGCTGCCGCCGTTGACGAGAATGATCTTGTCCTTGAGGGAGAAATCCACCATGGCGTTTTTCCTTCTGACGATGGAGCGGGAAGATGCACGCTATCATAT
>NZ_JANZZD010000131.1:0-534 GCF_026419595.1 Tepidiforma sp.
GGTCGACGGTGTGGCTGACTGACAGCGGTGCCGCTTACGTTGACTTCTACACGAACAACCCGAACGTCCGCGCTGTGAACTGGGGAACTGGATACAACGGGATGCAATTCATGGGGTCGAGGTGTCCATCGTTCTGGTGCCGAGCTGGCCTCTTCTGGTGGGGCGCCCACATCAAGGCCGAGGTACCGTCCGGCGGAACGTATCCGACTATTCTCGCTACGGGTCACTAGGCAAGGTGAAGTCGACGGACGGCGGTTCCTCGGGCGGCAGCGCTTTTCGCTCGTGAAGGAATGGCGCAATCAGAAAGGAGACAAACGTGGTATCGAGTCGGCAATGGGTCATCGCGGGGGTCGCGGCGCTGGTCGCAGCGGCGGCAGCGGCGACGGCACTGGGAGCCTTCCGCGGGGGCGATGCGGAGCCGCGGAAGCTGGCGGATGAGTTCCCCTACGCGCAGGAGGGGCAGGCCGCGGCGGGGGGCATCACGCTGCGGCTCACCTCGGCGGATTTCAGCGGAACGGCCACGCTGGTCCGGCT
>NZ_JANZZD010000132.1:0-533 GCF_026419595.1 Tepidiforma sp.
GTGCACGAGGCGCTCACCGCCATCCGCCGAGCAGGAGCCGACATCATCATCACCTACCACGCGAAGGAGTGGGCAAAAGCGAGGTGCTGACCCCGCCAGCCGCCGTTCCGCCGCGGCGAGCCGTAGACTGAGGAGCGATGAAGCTCCTTGCCATCGACGTCGGCACGGGGACGCAGGACATCCTGCTCTTCGACACCGAGCGCGAGCCGGAGAACTGCGTCCAGCTCATCCTCCCTTCGCCGACGGTCATCGTCGCCGAGCGCATCCGTGAGGCAACGAAGCGGGGGAAGGGCGTCCTCCTCACCGGCGTGACCATGGGGGGCGGCCCCTCGGCCTGGGCAGCGGAGGCCCACCGGAAAGCAGGGTTCGCCCTGTGGGCGACACCCGCCGCCGCCCGGACCTTCAACGATGACCTCGAACAGGTCCGGGCCGACCTCGGTCTCGATGTCGTTGCCGAGGGCGAAGCCGAGGAGCTGGCGCAGCGGCCCGACGTCGTCGTCATCGAGCTGCGCGACCTGATGCTCTCGGAGATC
>NZ_JANZZD010000133.1:0-532 GCF_026419595.1 Tepidiforma sp.
CTTCTTAGCAGTCCACCAGTCCTTACGGTCTGACTTCTACCCGCTAAGAAAGCTCCCCTACCATTTGGTACCGTTGCTATCGCCTACATGGCATGTTTTAGCTTTTGTATCTAATGCTGCTCCTTCGCTTCGCTGCGTAGCAGCATAAAGATGTCCTCTCTTTTCTTTCCTATCTACCATATAAGCATTAGCAACGGTACCAAATCCATAGCTTCGGTGGCATGTTTGAGCCCCGGACATCTTCGGCGCAGGACCTCTCGACCAGTGAGCTATTACGCACTCTTTAAATGAATGGCTGCTTCTAAGCCAACATCCTGGTTGTCTTAGAAGTCCCACATCCTTTACCACTTAACATGCACTTTGGGACCTTAGCTGATGGTCTGGGCTGTTTCCCTTTTGACTTAGGATCTTATCACTCTAAGTCTGACTCCCGGGCATCAAGACTATGGCATTCGGAGTTTGATAAGGTTCGGTAACCTAGACGGCCCCTAGCCCATTCAGTGCTCTACCTCCATGTCTCTAACCCGAGGCT
>NZ_JANZZD010000134.1:0-525 GCF_026419595.1 Tepidiforma sp.
CGTCTACGCCGCCATCCTCCACGAGGAACTGGCGAAGAAGCTCAAAGGCCAGAAGCTCGCCGACACCTTCCTCGCCTTCCTGAAGGCGTTCCTCCTCGATGCCAGCCTCGCCGTCGAGACGTACATCAGCGAGGGTGTCCTCCGCCAGCTCGTCGACGCCTGCGTCACCGTGAACTCCGCATCGTCCTCCGTTCGCGAGGGCACCGCACAGGTCGACGCGGCCGCGCGCGAAATCGCCAACGCCACGCAGGAGATCGCCCGCGGCGCCACCGAACAGTCCGCCGCCATCACCGAGCTCAACGGCACCATGCGGTCGCTCGCTGCGGGCATCGGGGAGGTCACCCGCGGCGCTTCCTCCCAGGCCGAAGGCCTCCGCCAGGCCGCGCGCACGGCCGACCGCGTCCGCGAAGCCCTCGGTGCCGTCTCCGCCTCCGCCCGCGCAGCGGCCGAGAAGGGGCAGAACTCCCTCGCGGCCGCCCGCGATGGCATGACTGCGGTCCAGCAGACTGTCGACGCGATGAACAC
>NZ_JANZZD010000135.1:0-525 GCF_026419595.1 Tepidiforma sp.
ATGCCCCGCCGCGTCTGTCGGGGCGGCTGAAGGTCTGGCTGCTCGAGGTGCGGGCGGGGGTCTTCGTGGGCGACTATTCGGCCCGCACGCGCGAGCGGATCTGGGATCAGGTGGTGGCATATATCGAGGACGGCGACGCGGTGATGGTCTGGGATGCGCCGACCGATCAGGGGTTCGACTTCGCGACGGTGGGCACGAACCGGAGGATGCCGGTTGACTTCGACGGGCTGAAGCTGGTGAGCTTCTATCCGAAAGACCACCCGATGTCGCAGCGCCCAGCGCGCCGGCCGCGACCGAAGGACGGATCCGGACCGGGACCGGGCCCGGGCCCGGGAAACCGGTAGGCTCTTTGACAATTGAATTTCTCCGGTAGATCAACTACCTGCAGGAAGAGTGTTCCCCGCACACGCGGGGATGACCCGCCCTTCCTCATCGCAACGAACGCGGACGGCCAGTGTTCCCCGCACACGCGGGGATGACCCGGTCTACCTATGCGTGTGTTAAACTGATAATCAGTGTTCCTGT
>NZ_JANZZD010000136.1:0-525 GCF_026419595.1 Tepidiforma sp.
GCGTGGAGGTCGGGTTTTCGATGGGTGCGGGCGGCGCCGGCGTCGCAGGAGGGGTCGGCGTTGCAGGGGGAGGCGTTGGCGTCGGCGTGGGCAGGTCGGGCGGGGCGCAGCGCGGGTCCGCCGGGTCCACGCAGGGCGGGTTGAATTCGCGGATGTTCAGGAACGTCAGCGTCACCGTTTGCCCGCCTTCCCGCGGCTGCACCTGCTGGCTGACGAACTGGGGCACCCACCCGGCCTGCACCGTCTCGGTTACCGTGTAGCTGCAGCCGACCGCGGGCGGGAGCCCGGCAAACTCAACCAGCCCGCTGGCGCTGGTGGTGCCCGTTACGGGACCGACGCCGCATCCGGAGAGGGTGAACTGCCAGCCGGCACCCGGGGATTCGAACCCGAGGACGCTGAGCACCTTGACCACGCGGACCGTGACGGGGCAGCGCGCAGGGTCGCCCTTGAGGAGGACGGAGCCGGTCGCCTGGAGCCGGACATCGACCCTCGGCACCTGCGAATACGGGTTGGCCTCCGCGAGGA
>NZ_JANZZD010000137.1:0-524 GCF_026419595.1 Tepidiforma sp.
AGTCCGTGTCGCGCGCATGGGACTGGAACACGGAATACATCCCGCTCCAGCCCGGCGCCACCTACGACGTCTGGTGGCGCGTGACCGACGTGGCCGGCGGGGCGACGCTGGTCGCCGAGGCGGGCACCAGCTTCGCGAGCCTCGGCTGGCCGGACGGATTGCATCTCTGGTACGGGCCGCTGACTGTCAGCGGCCTGACCAAAATCTGGGGCTATCGCATCGGCTGGGACGCCGTCCTCTGCGCGTCCGGCCCGACCCCCACGGCGACCCCCACGGCGACCCGCACCCCCACGCCCACCGCCACGGCCACTCCAACGCCCACGCCCACGGCGACTCCCACGCCCACCGCCACCCCCACGCCAACCCGCACCCCCACGCCGACCCCGCTCGGCTCCCTGCCGGGGGCCGGGGGCTATGCCGGGGCCGACCTCGGCGCAACGGCGGTCGCGGCGGCGGCGACCGCGCTGGCCGGCGGGGCACGCCGGCGGCATGGTGCGGGTACGTCCCCGCGCACCCCTGTTGGG
>NZ_JANZZD010000138.1:0-521 GCF_026419595.1 Tepidiforma sp.
GTCGTGCTCGGTCAGCGCTGCTTCGAGTTCCGTAACCGGCGTGCCGCTGCGCACGGTGATGACCAACTCGCTCGGCTCCTAGGTGACGATGCCGGCATTGGCGCGCATGTCCAGCACGTCCAGGCCCGACGGCGCGAACGGCTCGCCGTAGCCGGCCTTGCTGCCATGGCCCGCGATGCGCAGTTTGCGGCCGTCGGCGCCGGCGGCGCGAATCTGCTCGGCCAGCGCCGCGATGGCTGCATCGCCGTTGGCGACCTGGGCTTGCGCCATTAGAAGCGCTCCAGATCGGCGAACGGCAGCAGTCCGCGCTTGACATGCATGCGGCCGTATTCGGCGCAACGATGCAGCGTCGGAATGACCTTGCCGGGGTTCAGGATGCCCGCCGGGTCGAAGGCGCGCTTGACGGCGAACATCGCCTCGCGCTCGGCTGGCGAGAACTGCACGCACATCGAATTGAGCTTCTCGACCCCCACGCCATGCTCGCCGGTGACGGTGCCGCCCATGCGCACGCTGGTTTCGAG
>NZ_JANZZD010000139.1:0-271 GCF_026419595.1 Tepidiforma sp.
GATCTTGTCCAGTCCTACGAAAGCCCCGCCACAGATGAAGAGTATATTGGTGGTATCGATGCGGAGATATTCCTGATTGGGGTGCTTTCTGCCTCCCTGCGGTGGCACATTTGCGATGGTGCCTTCGATGATCTTGAGGAGGGCCTGCTGGACTCCTTCACCAGAAACATCCCTGGTTATCGATGGGTTTTCGCTCTTGCGGGCAATTTTGTCAATTTCGTCGATATAGACTATGCCACGCTCAGCAAGCTGAATATTCCCGCCTGCATTC
>NZ_JANZZD010000139.1:281-520 GCF_026419595.1 Tepidiforma sp.
CGTAGCCAGCCTCGGTCAGCGTTGTCGCATCTGCCATGGCAAAGGGGACCTTGAGTTTCTGAGCGAGCGTCCGTGCGAGAAGCGTCTTGCCCGAACCGGTGGGACCGACAAGAAGGACATTTGATTTCTCGATTTCGACATCACCAGCGGGCCGGATTCTGTGTACGAGCCGCTTGTAGTGATTGTAGACGGCTACGGAGAGCACACGCTTGGCATACTCCTGACCGACAACATAGCCA